>JAYRUI010000007.1:0-20166 GCA_041919175.1 Rheinheimera sp.
TGTTAAACCACCTTGCAAACCAATAGGCACATAAACCGACATTAAAGTGACCGTCATCGCAATCACAGGGCCTGCCAGTTCTCGGGCCGCCACTATGGCCGCTTTAAAAGGTTTTAAGCCGTTTTGAATATGGCGCTCAATGTTTTCTACCATGACGATGGCGTCATCCACCACCAGACCGACCGACAACACAATGGATAACAGTGTCAGCAGATTCAGTGAGAAACCGCAGATTTTCATAATAAACAACGCGCCGATGAGCGACAGCGGTATCGCAATCACCGGGATCAGCACTGAGCGGCTAAAACCAAGGAACAGGAAAATAACCACAATAATAATGATCAGGGTTTCAGCCAGGGTTTTAATCACATCATCAATAGCGGCCTGAATATATTTAGTGGCGTCATAAGACACTTCACCACTTAAACCAGCCGGCAATTCCGCCTGAATGGCTTTCATTTCTTCAGTGACTTTTTTAATGACTTCCAGGCTATTGGCATTCGGGGCAACAAACACCCCCATAAATACGGCTGTCTGGCCTGAATAGTTGACTTCAACACTATAATCATCAGCGCCGAGCACCACATCGGCAATATCTTGTAGCCGCACTACGCCATCGCTGTTCTGACGTACCACCAGCCGGCGGAAATCTTCGACATTGTTCATGTCGGCGTTGGCACTTAAATTCACCTGAGTGTAAGAACCCCGGGTGGTCCCAATAGCAGCCTGTACGTTGTTATTGGCAAGGGCAGTTCGTACATCGGTAGGCGTAATGTTAAAAGCAGCCATTTTTTCCGGTTTTAACCAGATACGCATGGCAAAGGTACGGCCGCCCAGAATTTCGGCTTTTTGGACGCCGGATACCGCAATTAACCGCGGCTGCACTGAACGGGTTAAAAACTCGGTGATTTGATTCTGTTCCAGAATATCCGAGCTGAAACTTAAATAAGCCGAAGCGAACTGGCTGTCTGCGGCTTCAATGGCAATCGAAGGCACTTCCGCTTCCGGTGGCAACTCGCCACGCACCTGATTTACCTTGGCGGTAATTTCGGTCATGGCTTTGAGCGGGTCATAGTTTAAATGCAGGTGCGCACTAATAGTCGACACACCCATAGTGCTTTGTGATTCGACATAATCAATGCCACCGGCGGATGCAATAGCCCGTTCAATCGGGGTGGTGATAAAACCTCGCACCAGCTCGGCATTGGCGCCCACATAGACAGTGGTAATTTTAATAACGGCGATGTCGCTGCGCGGATACTGGCGCACCGACAAGTTACTCAAAGACTGAAAACCGGCGAGTAAAATCAGCAGGCTGACCACAATGGCCAGCACCGGTTTTTTAATAAAGATATCGGTAATATTCATGATTCACCTGAAAAAATGGCACTGCCCGGAACAAAACGGCGGATTAACTATCCGCCGGTGTTGGTTCAGTTTTAAATTCCGGGGTCGGCTGGCTGGAAATGACCAGAGCTTGTTTGTTAAACAGCTTAAATGCACCGGCACTCACCACATTTTCACCGGCTTTAATACCATCCAGCACCTCAACAAAATCACCACGCGATTTACCTAAACGCACAAACTGCTGCCTTGCCGTCAACTTGCCGGTTTTTTCATCTTTATCGGCTACAAAAACAGTGTCACCAAAAGGCGCGTAAATCACCGCTGTTGAGGGTACCGCCAGCACCTGTAACGGTTCACTTAAAGTCACAGTGGTAGAAACCGCCATACCAGGCATTAATTTGTTGTCGGCGTTTTCCAGCGACGATTGCACAATAGCATTCCGGGTGGTGGCATTAATTTCAGCGCCAATAGCGGTGATTTGGCCGTTTACAACAGAACCAGCTGCATCACCAACAGCAACACTGACCGCTAACCCAGGTGTGATTTGCGTTAACCAATCCTGAGGAATAGGGAAATTCACCCGCACCCTGTTGGTGGCTTGTAGTGAAACTATGGCTGTGCCTACCTGTAAGTCTGTACCGAGGTCAACCTGACGAATACCAACCCGGCCATTAAATGGCGCGCGGATTTGTTTTTTCTCCAGCGTTGCGCGTAAGTCATCCACATCACCTTTGGCAGACTCCACTTGCTGCACTGCTGCATCCAGCTCACTCTGACTGGCAATATTGCGTTTACGCAGTTCAACCAAACGCTGATAACTGGATTGCGCCAGTTTTAGTCTGGCCTGAGCGGCATCAAGCTGTGCTTTTTCGTTGACCGCTTCCTGCTCTACCAGCACTTCGCCGGCTTGCACTGTAGCGCCACTCTGAAACGCAATGCGCTTCACTTTGCCAGGCACCTGAGCAGAAATGGTGATCCCCTCATCCGCTTCCACAGTGCCAATGGCGGTGTACGTTTGTGGCCAGCTTTGCGGCTGCGCCTGATAGACACTGACCGACTCCGGTGGAGGTACAAAAGATTCGCCACTTTTAATCATGGTAAAAATTTGCTCAGCTTTAATACCGGCCACAATAGCCAATAACAGCAGCAAAAGACCTAACGCTATCAGGATGGATTTTAATGGTTTCATTCGGGTCGCCAGTTTGCTTTTGTCGAACGTTAAAAGAATTCAGACAGAGAAATAACAATGATTCTCTTTATACTGCTGTATAAAATACCATGCTTTTTGGGCAAATTCGAGACAAGCATTTGCACAAAATCACACCGCATTTGTAACTAATTGTGAGACGTCTTAACATCGAAACCTCCTGTTTACGTTGTTACAGTCCTTTCAGATAACTGCTTGACTAAAAATGAAAGGGAACAGGCCAGATTTTCTGCGCTTTTTGATACTGTTGCCAAAGTTGCTGGTAACTTAAGCCCAACACCGGATGAGGCACTGCAGGTGCGATTTCCGCCAGCGGCCACAACACAAAAGCGTTTTCGGTAATTTCACCGCGCGGCAACTCAACAGGTTGTTGGCACACCAGCGTATCGTAGGTTAACAAATCCAAATCGAGGGTGCGACCACAAAATTTTTCACCACCCCGTACTCTGCCGTGCCGGTCTTCAATGGCTTTAAATACCGCAACACAATCTGCCACGCTAAGCTTTGTGCTGGCACCAATCACCATATTATAAAAGGCATCACCTTTAAAACCGACCGCATCACTTTCGTACACTGAAGACAGCTGAAGCTCGCCAAATTGCTGCGCCAGTTCCTGTACCGCCATACGAATATGATGTTCACGGTGATGATTGGTGCCAACACTGATATAAATCTGCGCCATTACCAGGCGCCCCGGCTGATCAGTACACCGACATTGGCCGCTGCAGGCACTGCGCCAGGTTTACACACTTTCACTCTGACCGCTGCAGTGGCAAAGTCGCTCAATAACATTTGGGCAATTTTTTCCGCAACTGTTTCAATCAATTCAATGGGTTTGGCACAGACTAAGGCCGTCACTTTTTCACTGATCACCGCATAATCCAATGTCAGGCGGATATCGTCCTGCGCGGCGGCCTTTCGGATATCAGTTGCCAACTCCAAATCAATTTCCAGCCGTTGGGTAATCGTTTTTTCCCACTCGTACACCCCAATGACGGTATCAATTTGTAGTTGTTTAATAAAAACAATATCCATGCTATTCGGTTCCGCATCGCGTTGTGTTAGGGTTCAGGTAGGCTGGTCGGATAGGCAAAGCGTAAAAAAGCCGATAATCTGACCGCTTTCGTAAATCCGACGCGATCTTAACGCAAAACCTGGTGTTGAGGAAATCCATTGATGACTTCCGGCATCGGCCTGATGATGATAGCCGCTTATCTATGTGGTTCAGTTTCATCGGCCGTCATTGTCAGCAAACTATTCAGACTGCCTGATCCACGCCTGCATGGCTCCGGCAACCCGGGAGCAACCAACGTGCTGCGCCTTGGCGGCACGCTGCCTGCGGTTCTGGTTCTGGTATTTGATGTGCTCAAAGGCACTATTCCGGTCTGGGGATCTTATTTTCTCGGTATTGAAGCTTTTTACCTTGGCATGATTGCCATTTGCGCTTGCCTTGGCCATATCTACCCGGTGTTTTTTGGTTTTCAGGGCGGCAAAGCAGTGGCAACAGCTTTTGGCACTATGATGCCGATAGGCCTGGATTTAGCCGGTTTATTGATAGCCACCTGGATGATCCTGGTCGGCGCTACCGGTTATTCGTCATTTGCTGCCGTGGTCACTGTCAGTCTGGCTCCTATTTTTACCTGGTTTATCAAACCGCTTTATACAATTCCGGTATTAATGCTTAGCATTTTGATTATCTTCCGCCACCGCCAGAATATAGTGCGGTTATGGCAAGGCAATGAGTCAAAAGTCTGGGATAAAACCAAAAGACCCAAAGAATAACGGGTTATTTTTTCAGTAATGCAGCGATTCTGCAGTAAGAGACTTGATAAGATAAAACAGTAATGAACAAATAAAAAAGGAGACTTAAGTCTCCTTTTTTATTTGTCTCAAAAGCTTAAGGTAATACAAAACCCACGGCTTCGTTCACTTTTGCCAGAGTAGCAGCTGCGCGCTGACGGGCATTGGCAGCACCTGCGCGCATCACGTCATTCATGATGCTCTGATCTTGCCTGATCTCGGCAAAACGTTTTTGCACCGGTTCCAGCAATGCAATAACGGCATCAGCAACATCCGTTTTTAAGTGACCATACATTTTACCTTCGTATTCGTTCACCAGAGCTTCCACCGATTTATTGGTGACACCGGATAAAATACTCAGCAGGTTGGCAACACCAGGTTTGGTGTCGATATCAAAATATACCCGTGGTGGATCTTCAGAATCGGTCATGGCCTTTTTAAATTTTTTGCTGATCATTTTTGGATCTTCCAGCAAACCGACAAAGTTCCACGGATTTTCGTCCGACTTTGACATCTTTTTGGTCGGCTCCTGCAAGCTCATCACCCGCGCTGCTACTGGCGGAATATAAGGTTCAGGCACAGTAAAAATATCACCATGCAAAGCATTAAAACGCATGGCCACATCACGGGCTAGTTCCAGATGTTGTTTTTGGTCATGACCGACAGGCACCTGATTGGCCTGATACAACAAAATGTCAGCGGCCATTAACACCGGATACGTGAATAAACCCGCATTAACGTTGTTGTTATGACGTTCAGACTTATCTTTAAACTGTGTCATCCGGCTGAGTTCACCAAACTGGGTATAACAGTTCAGTACCCAGGCCAGCTGGCTGTGCTCAGGCACGTGTGACTGCATAAACACAGCTGAACGTTGTGGGTCTATGCCACAAGCCAGATAAAGCGCCAGCGAATCAAGTGATGCACTGCGAAGTGCAGCCGGCTCCTGACGTACGGTAATTGCATGTAAATCAACAATACAATACAGGCAGTCATAATCATCCTGCATTCTGTCCCATTGGCGCAAAGCGCCGAGATAATTGCCAATAGTGAGCTGACCCGAAGGCTGAGCGCCGCTTAATACAATAGGCTTGCTTGTTGTCATGAAAAATTCCGTTACTGATGATCCTAATGGCGGATCAAACTAAAAAATTGGCTCGATTATACCTGCGCTAATGCGAAAAGACAGTGAACTTAGCGGGCAACTTTGGCAAGTTCAGCGCGCATTTGGGCAATCACAGCAGCGTAATCCGGCTGACCAAAAATAGCGGAGCCTGCCACAAACATATCAGCGCCGGCAGCTGCAATTTCAGCGATATTATCCACTTTAACCCCGCCATCCACTTCAAGCCGGATAGGCAAACCACTTTGGTCAATCAGTTGTCGGGCTTTACGCAGTTTATCCAGTGTACCCGGAATAAAACTCTGTCCACCAAAACCCGGGTTGACCGACATCAGCAGAATCACATCCACTTTATCCATCACATGTTCAAGATAGGTTAACGGTGTCGCCGGGTTAAAGACTAAACCGGCCTGACAACCCTGCTCGCGAATAAGCTGCAGACTGCGGTCTATATGTTTGGAAGCTTCGGGATGAAAAGTAATGATACTGGCACCGGCTTTGGCAAACTGCGGAATAATAGCGTCCACCGGCTCAACCATCAGATGTACATCAATAGGTGCCGTGATGCCGTAACTACGTAAAGCACTGCACAACATAGGACCAAATGTCAGGTTCGGCACATAATGATTGTCCATCACATCAAAATGAACCACGTCAGCACCGGCGCTCAGCACCCGCTCTACATCTTCACCAAGCCTGGCTAAATCAGCCGATAAAATGGAAGGCGCCAGCCAATATGGTTGCATCCGAGTCATCTCCGTTGTAGGCAATCAAAATTGGCGCTTAATGTAACCGATTTGTCGTTGTAGTGCAGCTGGCGCTCTAGGAATAAAACGCCCATAAAACAGGCAATTGTGCACCAACTAAGCGCAACAACAACGAATTCTGAATTAGCAGCTAAACTAGATCATTGAATCGTATAAATATTTTCGTGTGGCATAAAAATGGAATAAACAAGTCTGACACTTTCAGACAAGGGCAAATAACATGAAAAATACCGCAGGACCTGTAAAAACTAAAGTTTCGATGAGCATGGTATCGGCACTGGCAGTATTAGCGCTAACCAGCATCAGCAGCAATGCCGAGCCTACATTAACCGGCAACTTCAGCCTGACCTCGGACTATTTATTCCGCGGCATTTCTCAGACCAATGAAGGCATGGCATTACAAGGTGGCCTGACGTTAACCGGTGAATCCGGATTTTATGTTTCTACCTGGGGCTCAAATATCAGTTTTGGCCAGGGCTCAATGGAACTCGATTTGCTGGCAGGCTGGAGCGGCAAGTTGTCAGACGACTGGAGTACAGATGTTGGTGTCATGCAATACCGCTACCCGAACGGTGACAATGACACTGACCAATTTAATTTTTATGAGGCTTACGGCAAATTTATTTATAAAGACTTAACTTTAGGCTTGGCCTATTCCAACGACTATTTTGGCACTGATGTCGACACTTATTACTATTATTCAGCGGACTACAACTACAGCTTTATTGAAAATCTGAGCTTCCAGTTGCACGCTTCATACAACCAGTTTGAAGATAATGCGCAGTACAGCACCTTTTTAGCGGCAGGCCCGGTATCAGGGGATGGTTATCTCGATTGGAGTGTCGGTGCTACCACTACGCTAATGGGAGCCGCGTTGTCATTAAAATACGCTGACACTGATATCGACAGTTCGGCCGAATGTAACCTCTGTGATGGCCGGGTTGTACTGAGCCTGACCAAAACCTTCTAAACAACTATCAAACAACAGCAGCCGGTTTTAGCCAGAACCGGCTATTACTGATTTGCGGCAACAAGTCGGTTGTTCTCTGCGGTCAGCTGCTGTATTATTCGCCAGTCAACTGATGGATCTGAGACTGATGAAAACACCAAACCTGATAAAAATCGCCATGCTGTCGCTCGGAGTAAGCGCGGTTGTGCTGTTTTTCCCATTTCAAAATGACCCACAAGTTGCATCGTGCAGCAAAACCATGTTGATAGCAGACAACGGTATGCAGCAAGTAACGATTCAATGCCATCAGGCGCCGCAACCTAGCTGGTCTTCCTGGTTTAGTGGTAACAGCCGCTCTACACAATTTCATTTTATCGACTTACTCGAATTACTCAGCCGCTTCCATCATAAGGCAGCCTGATGAAACAAAGTCCCAGCCTGAAACAAGTGTTGAAGGCCGTAGCCGGGGCTTTGATTGGGGTGCAGTCGGAACAACAACGACAACAAGACTTTAACAGCAGCGGTCCTATGCCTTACATCGTCGTGGGTATTATTGTAACTGTGCTGTTTGTGCTGACGCTGCTGCTGATTGTCAGCACTGTTTTATCCTGACCTCTGTGTAGTCCTTTTCCGTCAGACCTGGCCTGCTTTCATGCGCTTTGCGGTTTTATATAATGCAAACAGCTCCGCCACTTTGCCTCTACTGCTGCCTTTTTGGCTGATAGAGCGGCCAACCTGAATCGAATGTAACTCAGCACCCTGATAAATTTTCCGGGTCCAGCTGGTGTCATGATTGCTGATCAGCACCGCATGGCCACGCTGTTGCGCTTGCTCTGATAAATTGGCTAAGTCTGCCTGATCATCCAGGTTAAAACTGTTTTTTGCATAAGAAGTAAAACTAGCCGTTTTAGATAAAGGCACATAAGGTGGGTCGCAATACACTGCGGCTTCAGCTGGCAACTGCGCAAACAATTGCTGGTAATCCATACAAACAAAAGTAGCCTTTTTGGCTTTTTCAGCAAAGGCTTCCAGTTCAGCTTCCGGGAAATATGGTTTTTTGTATTTACCAAAAGGCACGTTAAAAAAGCCGGACTGGTTATAGCGGCATAAACCGTTGTAACAATGCCGGTTTAAAAACAAAAACAACAAAGAGCGCTGATAAGGATCTGTGGTTTGATTAAACAGCTGGCGCATCGCCAGAAAAACCGATTTTTCGTTGTTGCTATCCACAAATAACAAACGGGCATCATTGATCAGCTGCTGCGGTTTTTGTTGTAAAAACTGATATAAATGAATCAAATCTGCATTGATATCATTCAGTAAATAGTTGGAATAATTGGTATTTAAAAACACCGAACCAGCGCCGACAAAAGGCTCAACCAGGGTATCCGCTTCCGGCAAATGGCCAACAATAGCTTCCATCAGATTGTATTTGCCACCAGCCCACTTTAAAAAAGCGCGCTGCTTTTTGACCATATTGTTTTTCAAAGTGAAGCCACCTGCTTATTGAACACTGATTTCACTATGAATATCGGCCAAAGGTTTAACAAAAGCCTGTTGTAATGCAGCAGGTAAAGCGGCAATTTTCGCTTTTGCTTCCACTGAGTCCGCAAAAGGAGCCATCACCACAACCAGCTGGCGCTGACCATTTTTTACCCTTTGGTAGGTGTAGGTTTGTAAACCTGGCTCTGCTGCCAAAAATGCATCCAACGCCGTTTTATTAGAGAACACCACCAGCTGCAAAGCCATACCTGACATCGACAACAGTTCTGATTCCTGATAGGCATAACCACCGGCACTTGGGGCTGGTGTGACTGCTTTACGTTGCAGTTCAGCCTGTGCTTCAGAAGCCAAATCATCTGCCGTCTCCGCTGCGGCGTTGTTGTTTGTGCTAGTTGTTGCGTTGCCGACTTCTGCTGACATCTCGTCTGCAACCGACAATTCAGTTTCAGCAGCTAGCTGTTGGCTGTTTTCTGGTTTTGGCTCTTGCTGGCTTAAATCCGGCACTTTTGCCAACGCTTCCGGCTGCACTTCCTGCCGCACTTCTGGCTGCAAAGAGTCGTCAGCTGCGCCTGCGGTGGTGGCAACTTGCTCCTGCTCGGTAACTGCTATTGTGGTCTCTGCAGGCGTTGTTGCATTCACATCAGCTTCACTGCCCGTATTCTGTGGTTGGCTTTGATTGTTTGCCGCTGTATCTGCATCGTCAGACGGGCTATCAACTGCACTATCGACTGTGCTGTCAACAGCATTGCCGCCTTGCTCAGCGGCGGCAAAATCAACTGGCTTCGCCAGGCCTTGCGCCGATGACGATGTGGTTTTACTGCCAACCTGTTCTAACTTACCAACCAACTCCTCCACCACGGCTTTATTGGCGTTTGGTGTCTGAGCTGCGCCAGGGGCCTGAACAACAACTTCCTGTTCTTCCGGCAAATAGGTCAGTTCACCTAAACCAGCGGGGCGGCCTTGTTGTTCAGTCCAAAACCAGAAAAACACCACAGCACCAATCAATGCCATGCCACCAGTAAACACCAGTAAAGGTTTGGCTAATGAAGCAGGCTTTATTTCGGTTTTTGGCTGTTGCCGGCGTGCAAGCGAAGGGTCGAGCAAAATATGCATATTGCCCATGGCTGTGTCCATCCGATCGGCCACAGTTAAAGTATTCAGTCCGCTGCCTTCGAGTAACATTTGCGCATCTTCCAGCGACAGCGCAGGCAATGGCAAATTCAGCTCAGCGTTTTGCTGCGGCTGCTCACTGGCAGCAATCACCAGACAAGGTAAATCAGCAAGTTCGGCCCAGAGTTCAGCCGGCAGGTTTTCGGCGTTGTCGATGATCAGCGCTAAAGGTTCTGTCAGTTCACGATCACCCACCAGCTGCAGCAGCGGTTTGCCGGCGTCTTTGCACACGCCAAACCAATGCTCCAGCACATGCTGGCGCACTCTGACAGCTGTTAATTCTGGCTCGGCACTGATCAATGCCAGATTAAACTGATTCGACAATAAATCGGCAATAGCCAGCGTCAGCGTGGTTTTACCCGTGCCTGGTCCGCCCACCATATAAATCAGCTGATAAGGATTAAATTCCAGCTGAAAAACCAGCCGTTCCAGCCATTGGCGCTGAGAAGGCAATAAGCCTTTAATTTGAGTTAACTTTTGCTGTAATTCAGACATTTTATCCGGCGAAAACCTGCTGCAATTCTGTTTCAGTGACATCGTCGACGATGATGGCGAGCCCAAGCTGTTTTGGCAAGATAAAGCGCATGCGGCCGTCTTTTACTTTTTTGTCTGTTTTCATATAAGGCATAAAATCGCTGATCTTCATACCTTGTGGTGGTAATACAGGTAAACCAAAAGCCAACAACAAATCCCGTACCCTGGCGAGATCTTGTGTCGAAACCCAGCCGCGTGCGGCCGCCAGTTCAAAGGCCATCATCATGCCGACGGCAACGGCTTCACCGTGCAGCCATTCGCCATAACCTAACCAGGCTTCAATGGCATGACCAAAGGTATGACCCAGATTTAACAAAGCACGTTCACCCTGCTCTGTTTCATCCCGGCTGACAATATCAGCTTTCATCTGGCAACAATGGCGGATCATCTGACTGAGCTGGGGTTCCTGCAAGGCAACAATGGCTTGCTGCTGTTGCTCGAGCCAGGCGAAAAATGTGGCATCACCAAGCAAACCGTATTTCACCACTTCAGCCATACCGGCGGAAAATTCACGTTGAGGCAATGAGCTCAATACCTGAGTATCAATCAGCACGGCTTCTGGCTGGTTAAAAGCGCCAATCATATTTTTGCCAAGCGGATGATTCACTGCGGTTTTACCGCCGACAGAAGAATCAACCTGCGACAACAAGGTGGTAGGAATTTGTAAAAATGCAGTGCCACGCTGATAACAAGCCGCCACAAAACCTGTTAAATCGCCAATAACACCGCCACCCAATGCCACTATTAAGGCATCACGGGGTATGCCGTTTTCCAGCAAAAAGGAATTCACTTGCTCAAAAGACTGCAGATTTTTGTAAGCTTCGCCATCAGGCAATAAAAACTCACTGACTTGCTGCTGGGCAAATAACTGGCGTATGTTCGGGAGATACAAGGCCGCAACTGTGGGATTAGAAATAATCGCGACTTTTTTATAGCGCCAGAGCATCGACAGCTCCGGCACCTGCTGCGCGCTGGTTAAAAGGTCAGGCGCAATAACAATCGGGTAACTGCGCTGGCCAAGTTGAACGGCAACTTTTTCCATCGACAGTCCCCTTAGCTGGAAAAATTAAAAACCCAGTTGTTCAACAATCTGATTGGCAACAGAACGGGCACTTTGCTCGTCAGTCCGGATGGTGAAATCAGCGATTTCTTCATACAGCGGATTACGTTCAGCAGCCAGACGTTCCAGCACATGCTGTGGTGCTTCTTCAGTTTGTAATAACGGACGGCGTTTATCACGTTGGGTTCTGGCCACCTGTTTCTCAATAGGTGTTTCCAGATAAACCACAATACCGCGGGCCGATAAACGGTTACGCGTTTCTTTGCTTAATACAGAACCACCACCAGTGGCCAGTACTATGCCCTGCAGTTCTGTCAGATCTTCAATGACGTTTTCTTCACGGACCCGGAAGCCTTCTTCGCCTTCCAAATCAAAAACCCAGGCTATATCGGCACCGGTACGGCGCTCAATTTCCTGATCTGAATCGTAGAAGTCGAGATGCAGCATTTCTGCTAAATGACGGCCAATGGTACTTTTTCCTGCGCCCATAGGGCCAACAAGGAAGATATTTCGTTTCTCTGCCATATGTCGTAATGCTAATCAGCTAACTAAATGAGGGTTAATGTCAGGACCTAAAAGCTCCCACGAAAATTTGAAGCGCTGAATTATGTCAGCTTTGGCGACAGCTTAGCAAGTTAAATTTCACAGGACCCAAATGGGTCCTGTGAAGATTACACTGAAAAATTATTTGTTTTCAGTCAGGATTTTTGGCGTGACGAAAATCAGCAGCTCTTTCTTCTCAGTTTTATCCAGCGAACGGCGGAACATCACGCCAACGTAAGGAATATCACCAAAGAAAGGTACTTTTTGCACTGTATTGATGGTTTGTTGCTGGTAAATACCACCCAGTACTATGGTTTCACCGTTATCAACCAACACCTGAGTCTGAATACGCTGGGTATCAATGGCTACAGCGTTACCAGTGGCGGTAGGCACAATTTTACCTTCGGTATCCTGCGTCACCACCAGATCCAGGATAATTTTGTTATCCGGTGTGACTTGTGGTGTCACTTCCAGGCTTAATACCGCCTTTTTAAATTCAACGGTTGTGGCGCCACTTGAAGCTGACTGCACATAAGGAATTTCCACCCCCTGCTCAATCCGGGCTTTTTTCTGGTTGGCGGTAGAAATACGCGGAGAAGCCACAATTTCTGCTTTGTTTTCTTCTTCCAACGCAGACAGTTCTAAATCAATCAGGGTACCGTCACCTAACTTGGCGATATGGAAACCAATACGGCCAGCTGATTCTGAATTTAATGGCAGATTGACGTTATACCGGTCGTCCAAACCAGGAATTTTACCACCAGCAAGCGCATTTGCTGCTTCTGAACTGCCACCCACACCTTTGGTTAATTGCTGATCGTTAAAGCCCCAGCGAATACCCAGTTCATCGGCAACACTGTCTTTTACTGTCACCATCCGGGATTCAATTAATACCTGTTTCACCGGCACATCTAAACGTTCGACTAAACGACGGACATTCTCAATGGCTTTGGCAGTGTCTTTTAACAATATAGTGTTGGTACGCTCATCGACCGACACTACACCACGGGCAGTTAACAACGAAGAATCTTTATTGCTCAGTAAGTTAGCCAGATCAGCTGCTTTGGCATAGTTCACCGCAATAAACTCAGAATATAAAGCTTCCAGCTCTTCCACTTTATTGCGGGCCTGTAACTCTTTGGCTTCACGTTCTGCTAATTCGTCCGTAGGTGCCACCATCAGGATGTTGCCATCCATCCGTTTATCAAGGCCACGTACTTTTAATACGATATCCAGCGCCTGATCCCAAGGCGTACCGTCCAGACGTAAGGTGATATTGCCGTTGACTGAGTCGCTGGTGACCAGGTTAAAACCGTTATAGTCCGCGATGATCTGCAGTACAGTACGCACCGGAATATCCTGGAAGTTCAAAGAGATAGCACGGCCTTTATATTCTTTACCGCCCGCCATAAAACCAACGGCTGATTCGTCTTTTTCTACACTTAAGCTGAAAATGTTATCTACCTGCTGGTAGTTAAATTTAAAAGCTTCTGTAGGCTCAATGACTAAACGGGTTAAAGCGCCTTCTTTAAAGGTTTCAATGCCTTTAACCACAGTACCAAAGTCCATCACGTCCAGTTGATACAGCAATTCTTCCAGAATGTCGGTGTTGTGGAATTCAACCACAATTTTGCCGAGCTTTTCAGACACATCAACAGCAGCAGTGTTTTCTTTTAAGAACACCAGCACCCGGGCTTCGCCCTTTTCACCACGACGGAAATCGATGGCGTTTACTTTGTTGATATAAGTAGGCAACACGTCGGCCGTCTGGCCAGGGCCAGCTTCAGTTGGGTTGTCTGAAATCTGCAGATAAAACACGTTACCTTTCACACGGGTACGGTACAGTTTCAGATAGTCCAGATAAACCGATGTTTTAAAACCTTCGTTAAAGAACTCAGACTTGGCTTTTTGTACACCGGCTTTGTCAATGACAACTTCGGAAAGTTTTTCTTCGTAGTCAGCTTCTTCAAAGGTCAGCTCAATACGCGAAGGGTCATTCAGCACCTGCACTGTCGGCTCTGTGGTCAGTTCTTCATCGAACACAAATTCGATTTCAGTTTCACCCGTACTTAACGGGTTATACCGGACATCGTACAGCAGCGGGACAGCCATCGCCGGACTGGCAGACAGCAACAGCAAACCCAGTAACCAAGAGCGGTTCACCGGTACTTTTTTGATTGTTTTAGTTGTATTTTCCATGCTTCTCTCGCACACCTTATTTGCTGGCTACAGCTGCTGGTTCGGCCATCTGCAGTACTGTGGTTCGTTCTTTCCAACAACCTGCACCATCAGGAATGAGTTCCAGTAATTCCACTTGCGCCGGATCGACGTTAATGACACGACCATGGAATAACCCAAGGTAATTGTTTTTACTGATCCGGTGTAACGTTTTGTCAGAGGCTTCAATCAGTGCCCAAATATCGTCCTGATCACCCAAAGTGCCGCGCATTTTCAGGTTATCCAGCGCATATTTTTCTAAAGGCTCTTTGCGCCTTGAAGGATCCGGACTTAAACAGTCCTGAATTTGCGCATATTTTTCCTGCACTGCTTCAGGGCGCGGCGCGCTGAACGGGCTGCGGCTGTCGGCAGACTTATAGCTGATATGCACAAACTGCTTCACTTCCGGCAAAGGCGGTATCTTGGCCGGTGTACTGGCTTTGACAGTATTCATAAACTGCTGAATGTCTGACAAATCATCATAACATCCTTGCAACAATAACAAACTGGCTAAAATCGGTAAGGAACGGCGCATTATTTAGCCTCCTTATACCGGTAGGTTTTGGCCACTACGTTAAATACCAGACGCTCGTCTTTGTCTGTTGAGACCGAGAAGTCGTGCAAAGATACGATACGCGGTAACTTGGCAACTTCACTGACAAAATTACCAAACTGGTGGTAGTCACCGACCACGTCAATTTTGATAGGCAATTCAGTGTAAAAGTCTTTTTCAATTTCTGGTAACCAGTTGATTTTTACAAAGGTTAAACCAGTTGAAGTACCAGCATAGGTAATGTCGTCCAGCAAACCCGGGGTTTCGTGTGTTGCTGGTAACTGTTTTAACAGGTATGAAAAGGTTTGTTCCATTTCAATCATTTGTTTTTTATACAGTTCCAGATTCACAGCTGACGCATACTTCACGCGGTATACCTGGCGTAATTCCTGCTCTTTTGCTTCTGAAATTTCCAGCTGGGTGATTTTGTCATCCACTAACAGGAAAAAAGTTAAGGTGGCAATCAGAATTGATAACACAGCAACTACAATCATTTTTCCGGCGACAGGCCATGAGCCCATGTCCGCCATATCAAGATTGTTCAGTTCTTCCAGATTAAAATTCATGCTCATTTTGCGGTCCCCTGCGCTGGTGTGCCCGGCTGAGGCGCTGCTGGTTTTGCTTCACCCTGAACTGCTTCAAAACCTTTTACTGTCAGGTGGATTTTAAAATCACTGAGGATCTGGCTTTGATCTTTACCCGCTTCGATGAACTCGAGCAAAGGGTCTTTTAACAAATCAGAACTTTCCACAGAGCGAATCATGTTTGACAGACGGTTGTTTGACTCACTTTTACCCACCAGCAACAAAGACGGCCCCTGTTTTTGCAGATTGGATAAATACACACCAGCTGGCACTACAGCGGCTATTTCATCCATGATCTGGGTACCCAGGTTCCGGCTACTTTGCAGCTGACTGATCAGCTCCATCCGTTTTTGCAGGTTTTTCTTCTTTTCATCTAACTCGCGGATTTCAACAATGCGCTGCTCCAGCACAGTGATTTCACCCTGCAAATAATTATTGCGACTGTCTTGCCCTTCAATTTTGGCGCCATACACTGCACTTAACCCAAACACAGCTGCAAAACTGAAAATGCCCGCCATGCTGAGCAAGGTCATAAACTGCGTTTGTTGTTGTTTCCGCTGCGCTTCACGCCACGGCAATAAGTTTATATATGCCATGTCGAAAAACTCCGTAATGCCAGACCACTGGCAACCATTAATTGTGGAGCAACCTGATTCAGTAACTCACGGTCGATAGCAGCGGCAGTGTCCATCGATAAAAACGGATTTGCCACTACAGTGTGAATACCCAATTCGTCAGTCAGTAACTTATCAACACCTTCAATCATGCTGGTGCCGCCGGAAATCAGCAGATAATCAATATTGTCACGACCTGAAGTGGTCAGGTACATCTGAATACCACGCCGTACCTGTTGCAATAGCATGGTCTGGAAAGGTGCCAGTACTTCGAAGGTGTAGTTGGGCGGTAAATCGTTACCAACTTTGGCCTGCTCGGCTTCTTCGTAAGTTTTACCGTAATAAGAAACGATACTGCGGGTGTTTTGTTCGCCACCAAACATCTGGTCACGGGTGTACAGCACTTTGCCGCCTTCCATAATGCTGAGTAAGGTCATAGTGGCACCGATGTCCACCACAGCAACCAATTTGGATTTGGCATCCGCAGGTAATTGTTTATAACAAAGTTCAGCAGCACGGCTTAAAGCATAACTTTCCACATCGATCACTTTGGCGGTGAAACCACCTTGATCAAGTGCACTTACACGAGTTTGCACACTTTCAGTGCGGGCTGCGCTGAGTAAGACGTTAACTTTAGAGGGGTCGTTTAAATTCAGGTCTTGCTTTTCAAAGTCCATGCTGACTTCGCTCAGCGGATAAGGGATCAGGCTGTCAGCTTCCACTTCAATCTGACTGGCGAGTTCATTGTCAGATAAATTCGCATCCATAAAGATCACTTTACTGATCACCGTCGAGCCCGACACTGCAGCAGCGGCAAACTTGACTGATTTGGGAATTTTTTTGCGGATTTTGCTGATGACGTTGCCGACGGCTTCGATGTCCTGGATTTCGCGTTCGTTTATTGAGCCTTTAATCATAGGTTCAATTGCAAAGGCTTCTACTTTATAATGCGCTCCATGCTGACTGAGTAATACAGCCTTCACGGTGTGCGCACCAATGTCTACCCCCAGGATTAAAGGGTTTTTTGTATGAAACAGGCGATTTATCATAGCTTCCTGCGGCCGTATCAAATTTATGATTATTATGGTTTTGATTTTTAGCTTAGTCGTTTTTAAAACGGATCTAAAGCGCTTTAACGACTGCTAATAAATTTATACTAGCAGCCTATTTTGGTAAATGGGAGTAAAAATTGGGGCTATTCAGTGTCTTGGCTTAAAAAACTGTTAATTATTACCCTCAGCGGCGCGATCTCGGGCGTAACTTTGATATTTGGCAGCTACATCTATTTAAAGGATGATCTGCCAAGTGTGGAAACGCTTAAGGATGTGCGGCTGCAAACCCCTATGCGGGTATTTAGTCAGGATGGCGAATTGATCTCTCAATTTGGAGAGAAGCGTAGGATCCCTCTGAAGATCAATGAAATACCACCTTTATTGATCCAGGCGGTACTTGCAACCGAAGATTCGCGTTTTTACGAACATCCCGGCATTGATCTGATCGGCGTGTTCCGCGCAGCGACCGTGGTTGCCACCACCGGCGATTATAGTCAGGGTGCCAGTACTATTACTCAACAGCTCGCCAGATTGTTTTTCCTCAGCCGGGAAAAGAAAATCATCCGCAAAATAAAAGAAATCTTTTTAGCATTTCATATTGAAGAGCTACTGACAAAAGATGAAATTCTTGAGTTGTACCTGAATCGGATTGAATTGGGACAACGTGCTTTTGGTGTGGGTGCTGCCGCGCAGGTTTATTTTGGCAAGAATATCCAGGATCTGACTTTATCTGAAATTGCTATTATTGCCGGCTTACCACAGGCACCTTCGGTATTAAACCCGGTGCGCTCGCCAAGCCGTGCCCGCGCCCGCCGTAACATCGTGCTTGGTCGTATGCTAACGGTGGGTTACATCACCCAGCAGCAGCATGATGAAGCCATACAGGCGCCTATCGTTTCCAAACTGCACGGCGCACAAATTACAGCGTCAGCCCCTTATCTTGCCGAAATGGTGCGCCAGGAAGTTGTAGATACTTATGGTGAAGACGAAGCTTATTCCAAAGGTTTTCAGGTATTTACCACTGTCAGTTCCGCCCAGCAAGCCAAAGCTGTCGCAGCTTTGCAACAAAACCTGCATAACTACGATGAACGTCATGGTTTCCGTGGCCCCGTGGCTATCGTATGGCCTGCTACCAAACAGGACAACCCTGATGGCAGCGTGACTTTTATCGAAGATAAACGTTTGTCTGACGAAGCGATTCTGGCTTATCTGGACGAACAGGACGCCATTGAAAAATTAGTGCCGGCTGTAGTGACCCAGGTTGAGAAACAACAGGCTGAACTGATGATTGCAGGTGGCCGCAAAATTGAACTCAATTGGGACGGCATGAAGTGGGCACGCGCTTACATCAGCAATGAGCGCCAGGCGAATCCGCCAAAAAATGCCACGCAGATTTTAGCGCCTGGCATGTTGGTTTATTTACGTGAGCAGCAAGGTGAATGGCGTTTAAGCCAGTTACCACAAGCCAGCAGTGCCCTGGTGGCATTGGATCCAAAAGACGGCGCCGTGCGGGCCTTGGTTGGCGGTTATAGTTTTGGCTTGACCCAATTTAACCGAGTTACCCAGGCAAACCGCCAGGTCGGCTCCAATATAAAACCCTTTATTTATTCAGCAGCACTGGAGCACGGTTATACGCTGGCTTCTGTGGTAAACGACGCGCCCATTCACGAATGGGATGCGGGTTCCGGCACCGCCTGGCGGCCGAAAAACTCACCTGACGTGTATGACGGCCCTATCCGGTTACGGGAAGCTTTAGCGAAGTCGAAAAACGTGGTGTCGGTGCGCTTGATCAGTGGCGTTGGTATTGATAACACGATCAATCACTTAGCAAAGTTCGGTTTTCATAAATCAGACTTACCCCGCAACCAGACGTTGGCCTTGGGTTCAGCGTCGTTAACGCCACTGGAACTCGCCACAGGTTATGCGGTTTTTGCGAACGGTGGTCATTTGGTCAAACCTTATGTCATCACCAAGATTCTGGACGATCAGAACAATCTGATTTACGAACACAAACCGGTGCAGGTCTGTGACGACTGCGCTGCTGTGGCAGCAGCAGAAGCCACGCTGCAAGCCGCAGCACAGGCCGCTGAAACAGACACAGCTGCGCCAGCCGGTGCTGAAATAAAAGCCACTGCTGAATTTGCACCCAGAGTAATTTCTGCACAAAACGCATTTTTAATTTCTGAAGCCATGAAAAGCGCGATTTGGGGTGGTGATGGCTGGGAAGGTACGGCCAAGAACCTGAAGGCCCTGAAACGTCGTGATTTATCCGGCAAAACCGGCACCACCAATGATGTCAAAGACACCTGGTTCTCCGGTTTTACACCGGATCTGGTGATCACCAGCTGGGTGGGTTTTGATGACGCTGAAAGTGTGCTGGGCAAAACTGCCTGGAATAGCAATCTGGGAGTGGATCAGGTGGCCGGTGGTGAATCAGGCGCCCGCACTGCTTTGCCGCCATGGCAAAGTTTTGCCGAACTGGCGCTCAAAGATGTACCGGAAAAATTCCCGCCAACACCAGTGGGTATCGTATCGGTGCGGATTGACCATAAAACCGGTTTGTTAAGCCAGGCAACAGATAACAGCAGTAGTTTTGAGTTCTTCCAGCAAGGTACAGAACCAACCCAATATGCCAATCCGACAAATCCTGATTTGCCACAGGATCAGCAAAAACCGGCGGATATTGATATTTTCCGCTAGTGCCTGAAGTTCGCTGGGTTGATCAGCGGATCCAATAAAAAAACCGGCCAAGTTGCCGGTTTTTCTATTTATGATAAGAGGTAAAACTCAACAAAGCAGTGCCTAAGTGTTACAAAGTGGCAAACCAGCTTTCTGCTGCAGCAAGCGCGGCCCCAACCTGCTCCGGTGAGGTACCGCCCAAAGCCGCTCTTTTAGCAAGACCCGCTTCGATAGTCAACGCGGCATACACATCGTCGCCAATCAGCTTTGACACTGCTTTAAGCTCAGTCAGTGTCAAAGCTTCCAGCGGTTTTTGCTGGGCTGAGGCTTTTAGTACCAGCTCACCGGACAGCTCATGTGCATCACGGAAGGCCACCCCTTTGCTGACCAGATAATCGGCCAGATCAGTGGCATTGCTATAGCCCAGCTCAGCGGCACGGCGACACTGGCCGGCGTTCACCGAT
>JAYRUI010000008.1:0-19397 GCA_041919175.1 Rheinheimera sp.
TGTCGGTGATCACTGTTTGCATCAAACCACCAATCACCACAATTTCACCATTGCTGGCTTTGATAATAGTGTCCGACTCGCGGATATTACTTTGCGCCAGTGGCAACACTATTTTGTCGTTGCTCAGCTGCACTGTTTTGGTTTGCTCTGCAGTTTCGGTGACAGAGGGGTGCACATGCAAAATCACCTGACCGTTCTGATCTATTTGTGGTGTCACATCCAGCGCGATACCAGAGAAAAATGGCTGCAAAATCACCGTCGGGGTGGTGTTTTGCACCCCGTTGGCGGCCGTGGTGGTGTTGCTCGATACTTCAGTGACAAAATATTCGTCCTGACCCACTTTAATCACCGCTTTTTGGTTGTTAATAGCAGTCACCCGCGGGCTTGATAACACCTGCGCATCACCCTGGGTTTCCAGCAGGCTAATCACACCGCTAAAATCGGCATTCTGAAACGAAATGCTGGTGAGGCCACCAATGGCGGTATTAATCGGGTTACCAAAGTTACCGGCGGCATTGTTAATACGGATATTGGTAGAATCGATATTGGTTAATGCATTTTGCCAGTTGATGCCTTGTTGATAATCATCACTTAAGGTCACTTCAATAATCTTGGCTTCCAGAATCACCTGGCGTTGTAAATGTTGCTCCGACTGGGTTAAAAAAGCCCGTACCGAAGCAATTTCATCCGGCATGCCCCGCACTGTGACTAAACCCGCCTGCGGCGACACCACAACTGCCCGTTGTTCACCACCACCGAGAATACCGGCTACAGCTTTTTCCAGATCTTTCCAGAAGTCGGTTTTACTGCCGCTCTGGATCATGCTGCCGTTAAACTGCTGCTGGCTATTTTGCTGGTTGCCGTTGCCTAAGTCGTTGTTTTGGTTGTTTTGATTATTCTGACCATTTTGGCCGTTGCGGTTATTGCCGTTGCTGCCGTTTTGGTTGTCCTGCGACACACCACCGGAATTCACCGCGATAGACGACATGCCATAACGCTGCATCAGCAGATAATTCACGGCGATAGTTTCAGTGCGCAGCCCGGCCGGATACACCTGCCAGACATTGCCATTCTGGCGGATATCAAAACCATACATCTGCTGCACCACCTGCATCACTTCAGGCACTGTCACTTGTTTTAACTGCAGGCTGATTTGGCCTTGTACCGCCGGGTGCACCACTATGCTTTGGTCTGAGTCGGCCACCAGCGAGGCAAAAAAGTCGGCCAATTCCACATTCAGCGCTGACACATTGACCCTTGGCAACATGGCATTGGCGCTGATAGCAGGTGTCATAGGGCTCATTAAATCATCGGTCACAGCAGCTGGTACCTGCAAAGGTGTTTTGGCAACAGGCTGTTGTTGTTTGGCCAGCTCGGCGCTGGTATTGGAGGCCGCCTTTGGCGCTTCAAAACTCTGACATGCACTGAGCAATACCAGACTGGCTAATAAACTGAGTTGTGTTCGCATAGGGTTCACTACTTTGTTGTTGTTTTAAATAAATTCAGCTGCAGGCCTTTGTCACCCTGTCGCAACATCACCTGACCAGCACTGATATGCTGCACCTGATAATCACCCACTTTGTCACCCTGTTTCACCAGCACACCGTCAATCAGCGCCTGAAACTGGCTGCCTGAACTACGGATCAAACTGAGTTTAGGCAGTGGTTTTGTTTCGCCGCTCTGCACTGCAGCAACAGCGGTTAAATCTGCTTCAGGCCGGGTTGGGTCAGCCTGCACTGTTGCTGCAAAGAGCAACAGCGCAACTGTCAGGCTAAATCCGTAAATAGCTGTCATGTTCACTTACCGTTTCTAATTCAAGCTGAAGTTCGGCTTCAGGAAATTGTGTGACCTGATAGCGTAATTGTGCCCAGTGCAACTGCCATGGCAGCTGCTCCAGATGAGCTAATAACTGCTGTAAAGCGGCATAACTGCCCTGAAACACCAGTTTAGTGCCGTGGCGGTACAACAAAGGTTTGCTACTGACAACGCCAGGCAGCGTGACAGCCTGCGCCGGCAGATTTTCCATCGCCAGCAAGCGTACACCGGCCTGACGGGCAAGCACATCGTCCAGCAACAACACCATTTGTGCAGCACTGATATAACGCCCTGTCATACTGCGGATTTGGCCAAGCAGCTGCGTTTCCTGCTGCGTCATACCATCAATTTGCAGTTGCAGTTCTTCGTCCGGATTTTTTTGTAAGGCCAGCTGCACCTCATCAATCTGACTTTGCAGCACTAACAACTGCGCAGACGCTTGCTGATGTTGTTGCTCAAGCGTCTTGGCCTCTGACCATAAAGGCTCCAGCACGTACAGCACACCAAACCACAGCAGCAAAGCCACAGTGGCAAAGCTGATGAGATAACGCTCCCTTAACTGGAACTGTAAAAACTTTTCAGCCCATTGTTGCCATAAACTCATGGTTGACCTCCGGGGCTGTTATTGTTTTTGAGCGAATTTACCGCTTCGGCGGCCGGTGATAAAGGCGCGCTAACAGGCACAGCAGCAGGTTCAGCCTGCAACAGGTCTGACAGCGGCTGGTTCAGCGCAGCTGTGTTTTGCGGTGTCGCCAACACGGAAAAACGGCGATATTTTTTATCGCTCAAGCCGTCGTTCATGCCTTCGCCCGAGCCCTCACCCCTGCCTTCACCAAAGGGCTCCACTTTAACACTGCTAAAATGCAGCCCCTGCAAACCAGGCGCAGCGCCAAGCGCTTTCAGCCATTCCGGCAACAATCCGGCTTCAGCGGCAATACCATCAAAACGCTGCATAGTGCCAAGGGAAAACCCGGTTAACCACAACCCTTTGGGATCTATGGCATCCAGATGTTGCATCACTGCTGCATAACGGGGCGGCGCTTTGGTGGTTTCATGTTGCAGGTAACTCAACAATTGTTGTTTTTGCGAAATACTCTGTTGTAACACGGCGGCTTGCTGTTGCAGCTGTGCAGATGGCTGACGGTTGGCGAGCGCCTGTTGGTAAGTTTCCAGTTCCTGCGTTTTTTGTTGCTGCTGAAATTGCAGCGATTGCTGCTGCGCTTTGGCAGCCGCAACCTGCTGATAAGCCCAGCCCCCCGCCAGCAATAATATTGCAGACACCCAAATGACAGCGCGTCCCAGCTGGCTGAGGGTCATTTTGTCAAACCGTGGCTGTAAATCAGCCTGATATAAATTAACCCTGAGCTTCATGCTGCTGCTCCCTGGCTTGTAACAACTCCACAGCACCGGCCATCGTCAGCCAATAATCCTGTTGCTCGGCCTGACTCAGTTTTGGCATCAAGGCCGACAAGTCCAGCTGGCGCACCTGCACAAAACCATTGTCCGTAAAATAACGCACTATGGCGGGTAATTCAGGCGAGGTTATCTGAAATAAAATCTCTTTGACCGGCGCCTGACGTAACTGGCCTTCGAAATAATCCAGTGAACGCTGCACTTCGAGTAACAGGTTATCCAACATGCCCTGACGCAATTCCGCCATTCCATATTGGTCAATACGGCTAAAACCACGCAATTTACGGGAAAAATACACCATGCCTTGCTTCACAATTTGCAGGCTGAGCTCTTGCCCCGGTTGATGCACCAGCAACATCACAGCGGCACTTTGCACAGGTATTAAATTGCGCGGCAGCCATTCTTCCGGCTGAATATTGGCAAGCTGAATGTTTTTGCGTTGTAAAGCACGGCATAGCTCGAGCAAGCTGCTTTTGGAGGTGACCACCACATTAATTCGGGCGCCCTGCGCGCTGGTGTGTTCAGGTAAATCGAGATAATCCAGCAACATATCTTCCACCGGCACAGAGGTCAGCTCACGCACCAGCCAGGGCAAAGCCTGGAGCATTTCGTCAGCTTTAACCGCGGGTTTATCCAGCTGCACCAGCTGGTACCGATCGCTGCTCAGCACCAGACACAAAGCTGTTTGCGCCGGTAACTCAGCACAAAGTTGCAATAACGACTGTTGCAGGTTGTCGGTGCCAAGCACCAGGGTTTCAACTTTTTGCACCTGTAGCGGTACACTTTGCAGCAGCACCAGTTTCAGATAATCGGTGTGCACATAAATCGCAGCAATAAACGCTGGCTGTTTTTGACGGGAAGGTCCGCTCTGGAGCATGCTGGCTAGCTTTTCTAACATTATTCAGCCTTGAGACTATGTATAATCTGCCGCTTGTGGTGACCCGGGGTGCTGAAATGTCCGATCCGTTTTATCAGCTGCAGTGGCAGCTCCTTGTTGACAACCAACTGGCAGCAAAACAAATCCAACTCTGGATTGCCACACTGCGTTGCCGGGTGCCTGACATCGCCGGGAATAAATGGTTAAAACTAAAGTATCACATCCAGCAAATACAACAACATAACAAAACCGGAATTCTGAGTTTTGGCGGTGCCTTTTCTAATCATTTGCTGGCTTTAGCAGCAGCTGGTCATTATTTTGGCTTCAAAACCATGGCGCTGGTACGTTGCCATCAGGCCGACCCACAGAACCCAACGCTGAAACGTTGCCAGCAACTTGGCATGCAACTGCAGTTTGTTTCGGCAGAGCAGTACCGGCAAAAACAACAACCGGAATTTCTGGCAGCTTTACAACAAAGTTACCCGGACTTTTTTATCGTACCCGAAGGTGGCAGCAGCCCTTTTGCTTTGCCAGGACTTGCTGAATTACCGATCAGCCACACGCCCCGGGGCCAGGCCAGCCTGATTGTTTCTGCCACCGCCAGCGGCGGCACCCTCGCCGGTTTAATAGCGGCGCATCCAGAAACTGCGGTGCTGGGTATTTCAGTGGTCAAAGACGTTTCTTTGCCAGCGCGCATTGGTAGCCTGTTGCCGCCGGACAGTGGCAGTAACTGGCAACTCCGGCACGAACAAAGCCAAAGCGCTTATGGCAAGTTTAACGCTGAAACTTTACAGTTTTGCCTGCAGCTGGCTGGCAGCCAGCAGATTTATACCGAGCCGGTTTACAGCGGCAAAGCGCTGCAAAGTTTGTTGTTATGGGCAAAACAAGGCGATTTTCCGGCCGGGAGCACCATTGCATTTTTTCATACCGGTGGTTTGCAGGGGCTGGCAGGGTTACATTATCGAGGTTTGATCAGTCGCGAAGCATTTGAAATACTGCAACCGGCGACGGAAGCCGCCGGCTTTGAAGGTTGATGGCCTGTTAGTGAGGCTGGTCCTGCGGAATAATTCTGGCCAAAGGCTGGCTGAAGTAATAACCCTGTGCACCACTGACACCGAGTTTTTGCAGCACCTGCCACTCTTTTAATGTTTCAACCCCAGTGGCAATGACCCTGACGCCTTTATTGGTATTGCAGCTGATTAAACCCCGCACAAACAACTGTTGTTCCAACTGTAAATCCAGATGCCGGACCACAGAAGGATGTAACTTAATGGCTTCAATCTGCAGTTCATCCAGATAAGGGCAAGGTTCTATCGATAAACCAACGTGGTCAATAATCAGGGCAAAACCCTGTTGCTGCATGTGCTGCAACACAGGTTTGAGCTTGCGGTAATTTTTTTGCAGATGATATTCGTCTATTTCCACAGCAAACTGCCGCGCCTGGATTTGCCCTTGCGCCAGCATTTCACCAAGCCATACCCGCCAGTCTTTATTTAATAAAGTTTCGACTGCCAAATTCACGCTACATCTGTTGGCACCAATGTTTTCCAGCTGACAGAGTTTGGCCGCTTTAAGCATCACATATTGGTCTGTAGCCTGAGTTAAACCACAATTGGCCGCCATTGGTAAAAACACCGCCGCATTGAGCTTGTCACCTTCGCTGCTTTGCAACCGCACCAGCACTTCATGCTGGATCACATCATGTTGCTCCCAGGAAAACACCGGCTGAAAAGTTAAAATCAGCCGTTGTTCTTTCAGCGCATTAGTCAGCTCAGTGCGCCACCACACCGAGCCTTTAATTTTCGGTTTGTGGCTGGGGTAAAAACCATAAGCGGCATTCGGGCCTTGTAATTGCGCGGTTTTCAGCGCCATATCGGCTTCAGCCATTAACTGATAACTGCCCTGACCTTGCTGGTAAATCACATAACCAATATGCAACACGTCAAAATCCAGATAATCGGCAAAATAGCTGGAACGGCTTAAAATGGACGCCATGCGATCGCCAAGTACTTCGGCATCTTTTTGCTCCAGACCGGGGATCAGCACCGCTAAATCGTTGTCGGCAATACGGGCCAGCACAGCCTGAGGCAAATGGGCACAAAGCTGGGTGAGTAACTCAGTACAACCGGCCAGCCGTTGCACTTGCAGCGGCACTTCCAGATACATTTCCGGATGACTGAGCTGAATTAAAAACAAGGCGCCTGAAACGGGCTCCTGGGGATCATTTAAAAAGTGTTGCAGTTTGCTTTCAAAATAAATGCGGTTGCCAATAGCTAAGTCGTGATCAATCAGCCCCTGCACCCGCACCAGATGGCGGATTTCCTGCTCGCGCCGGGCCTGCGCCTGCTGATTTTGCTGCAGCACCAGTAACTTATTGCTCAGGCTGTCATCTTGTGACAGCGGAATATGCGCCTGTTGCATTAAAGCGTCGAGTTGCGCAGTTAAAGCCGCCACATCCTGTTGTTGCTGCTTGCTGCGCTCAACCTGACCTAACAACAACCAGAGCGGCACTAACAAAATCAAATCAAACAGCAGATAAGCCCAAAAAACGGCTCCTGGCTGCAACTGCTGCTGAGAGGCCGTTGCCGCCAGCAACAGCACATCTGCCAGCACCAATAAAACCAATAACCAAATCCAACGTCCATATTGCTGTAACCAAAGTCCTGTTCTGCTCACAATCACCTCCTGCTTAAGATTTCAGTGTTGTTGCAGGACAGAACTTTGTCGAGGCAGTGACCAAAATTATCTACGCACAGCTTGTGCATTGATTTTTCGCAGATAAGTTTGTAAATCCTCTTTCACTTCCGGCAATAACAAATACAAAGCCAGAATATTCGGCACTGCCATCAGGAAGATCATCGAATCGATAAAATCGAACACAGCCAATACGTTAGGCACAGCCCCCATGGCCACTACAGCACAAATCAGCACCTTATAGGTCCCAATACTGTATTTGTGTTCTCCAAACAAAAAGCCCCAGCCTTTCTGACCGTAATAAGCCCAACTCACCACAGTGGAGTAACCAAAAAGCAACAAAGCCACCATCAGCACCAGCGGGAACCAGTCAAATACTGACGCAAAAGCAGAAGAAGTCAGCTGTACGCCATCAAGCCCGGTTTGCAGATAAGCGCCGGTCAAAATAATGACTAAAGCGGAAATAGTACAAATCACCACAGTGTCAATGAAAGGCTCTAATAAACCAACAAAACCTTCCGACACCGGGTCATTGGTGCGGGCGGCAGCGTGAGCAATAGGCGAAGAGCCAATACCGGCTTCATTGGAATAAGCAGCACGGCGAAAGCCCTGAATTAACACCCCAATGACGCCGCCATAAGCAGCTTCCGGCGCAAAAGCACCTTTGACGATGGTCCAGAGCGCGGCCGGAATGTCTTGCCAGTGCAAGCCGATAATCACCAGCGCCGCGGCCAGATAAATACCACACATCAAAGGCACCAGTTTGCTGGTGACCCGGCCTATGCTTTTAATGCCCCCCACTATGACCAATGCCACCAAAGCGGCATAAATAAAACCAAAGAGCCAGGCGTTATCAAAACCTGTCACTGTTTTTACCTGCACAAACCCCTGATTCACATGCACAAAACCGGCGGAGCCAAAGACACAGGCCACGGCAAAAAAGCCGGCCAGAAATTTGCCAAGCCTTGGTAAGTTGTATTTTTCCAGCGCCGCTTTGATGTAATACATAGGGCCGCCGGCCACAGTGCCGTCCGGCAAAATTTGCCGGTATTTTACCGCCAACGTACATTCGACAAACTTGGTGGTCATGCCCAAAAAGCCGGCCACTATCATCCAGAAAGTTGCGCCAGGCCCGCCGAGCGTAATTGCAACTGCCACACCGGCAATATTGCCAGTGCCGACAGTGCCCGATAACGCCGCTGATAAGGCCTGAAACTGGCTGATTTCACCTTTGTCGTTTTTATCGGCAAAATCGCCCCGCACCACCCGCAAGGCATGGCGAAAACCGCGGATATTGATAAAACCCAGGTAGAAAGTGAACACAATGGCGCCGCACATTAGCCACAACACTGTGACCGGTATCGCAACACCCTGTACGTTAAACGAATAAAACACCACACTGGCGAGCGCCGTACTCAGCTGCTCAAATGCCTGCTGAAAGCTGAAGTCGCTGGACATCTGGAAATCTCTGGCTGGAAAAACCAGCACCTTAGCACAAATTTTCCTGCCTTTGCCCTGCCAACTTTTCGCAAAGTTCATCATTTGGTTATAAAAATCGCACCAAACTGTCACGCCCCATTGTGAAACTGCGCGGGGGAAACCATGCATCCACGGGGAAAACAGATGAACCGAACCTGCTTTGCACCTTTCACCCCAACGCAACATTTGCGTCAGGCGCCGGATTTTAAGCGCTTAGTACCAGGTGGTGTCCGGCGCCTTTGCCAAACCGCGTTGTCGTTGTTGCCGCTGCTGTTTTGCCTTCAGCAAGCGCAGGCAACAGAGCCCGGCCACAACAACCTGAACCCCAAAGTGTTGCTGGTGAGTATCGACGGTTTACGCTGGCAGGAATTGTTTTATGGTGCCGACGCACAACTGGCTAACGACAGCCGTTATGTGCGGGACGCTAAATTGCTAAGCCCTTTGCTCAGCGGCAATAAAGCCGAAAAGTTAATGCCGTTTTTCCATCAGGTGATTAAAAAACAAGGTTTATTGGTCGGCGACCGTCATCAGGGCTCGTTGATGAATGTCAGCAATAACGCCAAAGTGTCTTACCCGGGTTATAACGAAATGCTGAGCGGCGTGGCCGACCCAAGCATTAACAGCAATGCCAGACGATACAATCCTAATGTCACTGTGCTGGAATGGTTAAATCAACAAGCTGATTTACAAGGCAAAGTGGCTGCTTTTGGCTCCTGGGATATGTTGCCTTATATTCTGAACGTGCCGCGCAGCCAGTTGCCGGTGAACGCCGGTTTTGCCAGCGCCAGCGGTGAACTCACCCCAGAACTGCAACTGCTGAATAAATTACAGCGCCAAACGCCCAGCCCCTGGCCTTCAGTGCGGCTTGATGTATTTACCCAGCAGTTTTCGCTGGAATATCTGAAACGGAAAAAACCCAAACTGCTGTATGTGGCTTTTGGTGAAACCGACGATTTTGCTCACGACCGCCAGTACGACCAATATTTGTGGGCGGCACAACGCACCGACCAGTTTATTGCTGAGTTGTGGCAACAACTGCAAAACGACCCTTTTTACCGTAATCAAACCACGCTGGTTATTACCACAGATCACGGCCGTGGCCGCCATGCCGACAGCTGGTCACATCATGGCAGTGTGCGGGCTATGGCTGGTTACCTGCAAAAACTAACGGCGGCCGCTGCGGTGGAAGGTTCAGATGAAATCTGGCTGGCCGCAATGGGCCCGGGCATTCAGCCACAAGGCATCAGAACAACAGCAACACCCTGGTGGCAACATCAGGTGGCAAGCACAGTGGCAGAGTTATTGGGGCATGACTTTCAGGCTTTTCAGTATAAAGCGCAGGCCGCCTTGCCTTTATTGCAGCCTGAACAACAACTTGCAAATAGCGCAACAACAGCGACTCAAGCTGCCGCCTTGTAACTTAACGAAACAAAAACTAAGCGCAGCAAAGCTAAAAACGCTGATAAATTTCCAGCGGCTGCCCGTCCGGATCGGCAAAAAAGGTAAATTGTTTACCGGTATAAGGGTCGATACGGATGGGCTCTACTTCAACCCCTTTGGCTTCCAGCCAGCTTTTGCTTTGCGCTACGTCAGCCACCACAAAACTTAAATGCCGAAGCCCCTGCGCTTCAGGCCGGCTTGGCCTTGGCGGCGCATCCGGAAATGAAAACAGCTCCAGCTGACTGCCACTCGGCAAAGCTAAGTCCAGTTTCCACGATTGCCGCTCAACACGATAATGTTCGGCCAAAATTTGAAGCCCGAGCGTTTCACTGTAAAAAGATTTGGATTTTTGGTAGTCACTACAAATAATGGCAACGTGATCAATAGCTAATAACAAAGTTGTCTCTCTCTTAAACTGAGTCTGTTTCTGCCGGCAAGGCCCTCAGGGCTGGGTAAAATGCATGCCCGGATATTGTTGATAAAGTTGTTGTAAAGCGCCGCTTTTGTGCAGCGCGGCAAAATTATCATCCCAGCGCTTTTTTAATAAAATCCCGGGTTCAGAACGTGAAAAACCCACATAAACAGGTACTTGCGCAATTATTTGTTGTTGCAATTTAAATCCCTGCGGCGGTGCCTGATAGGTATGCAAATTGAGATCGGCCTGTTCGGCCAGATAGACATCAATGCGGCCTTTAGCTACCAGTTCAAGCCCTTGCGCCACAGAATGTACTTCATATCCTTTGGCGTTTAACCCAAGGGCTGCACCATAGTTGTAAGCGAGATCCCACGCCAGCCGGAACTTCGCTAACTCAGTAGTTTTTAAAGGACCGGCGATAACGGAGGGCGCATAAACAGCCACTATAGTGTCAAAATCCAGAGGTTTTTCTGACAACAGCAACTTAGCGCTGTCGTCCCGGGTTACAGCCAGCACCACATCGGCCTGCTGCTTTTCCACCATCACCAAAGCGCGGTTAAAATTGCTGAATTGCAGCGTTAATTCACCTGCTTTGGGTGCCAGCACCAGTTGTAGCACAGCAAAATAACCACCTGTGCCATCTTCATTGGTAAAACCCGGCCAACTTTTAGTCACAACACGAATGTCCGCCTGCGCCTTGCAGAGTAACAGCAGCAACAAACAAAAAATGGTCACAACCTGATGTTTGAACATGACAATTTTGCCTCTGCCGCCGCTGATACTTCAAGCTTAGTGGCAGAAAGCACAAGCAGCCAACAAGGTTGTGAGTAGAGGATGTTGAGAACCCCTCGGAAAAAAGGCGTTTTGCCAGCTGACAAAACGCCTTTCACTGCACAATACCGCTGTTAACCTGCTTGCTATGAAGCAGAAGGTGCTGCAGAAGCTGTGGCAGAAAGCGCCGCTTGGGCTTCAACCTGGCGCCAGACGCGTAGCAAATTACCCGACAGAATTTTCTCAATGTCGGCTTCGTTATAACCGCGGCGGATTAAACCTGCAATCAGGTTTGGATACATAGACACATCTTTCAGGCCATCGGGCAGCGAATCACCCACACCGTCAAAATCAGAGCCGATACCCACATAATCCACGCCCACCAGTTTGGTGACGTAATCGATGTGATCCAGCACAGTGTCAACATTGGCAAAAGGATATGGATGTTGTTTCAGGTATGCAGTGCGGAAGGTTTTTTCATCTGTGCCTTTTGGCGCAGCAGCCAGCGCAGCCCTGAATTGCAACCCCCATTGGTTGGCCTGTGACACCACAAAAGAAGAACCAAAGTTAATCTGAATCACGCCACCGTTTTTTGCTAAGGCTTTGATCATGGCATCGTCCATATTGCGTTCAAACCCGGGCACAAAACTGCGTAAAGACGAGTGCGATGCGATAACCGGCGCTTTGGTCAGCGCAATCACTTTATAAAAAGCGTCATCGGACACATGCGAAATATCAATCATCATGCCGAGACGGTTCATTTCAGCCACCACCTTTTCACCAAAGGGGCTTAAACCTTTCCATTTGCGGCGCATATCGTAGCTGGAGTCGGAAATATGGTTGCTTTCCGAATGCGCCAGCGTGATGTAACGAATACCACGCTGATAAAAATGCTGCAGGTTTTCCAGTTTGCCCTCAATAGGCGTGCCGTTTTCCATACCCAGTGCCAGCGAAATTTTACCGGCTTTAAAATGTTCGGCTAAATCATCGGCTTTATACGCCATGGCAAATTTGTCCGGCGCGCGGCCAACCAAAGCTTCCATGCTGTCAATCAGCTGGTTGGCCAGCAAATAACCGCCACCGGACTTTTCAAAACTGGACGGAATATACACCGACATAAAAGGCGCATTTAAACCACCGGCTTTAGCGCGCGGGTAATCAAATTCGCCACCCGGCGCTGACACACTGACATCTTCCCATTTGTCCTGTAAGCGGTAAGGCACGTCTATATGAGTGTCCACTATCAACATTTGTTGCGCCAGCTGCTGCGCGCGGGCGGCGGGATCTTTGGCAACAGCTGTTGTTGAAGTGTTGGTGCTGGCGCAACCTGCCAACACGGCAGTCAGCGTAACGGCAATCAGAGATGGTTTTAACACTGGAGGTTCCTTCTGGAAAAAGCCGGACAACCGGCGTTGTCAGCTGTGTTGCAGCATAAGCGGCAAAACAGCTGATTTATCATTGTTTTTCCCAGCATAAAACAAAAGTGGCTCGCCAGACGATATCATCCGGCGTTTATTTTCCGGCTTTGGCCGAAGCAAAAGCCGCTTTGCAACAGCCTTGCCCTGAAAACCGGCATAGCTCCCATCACCGGCACAGCGCCCTTAACCGGCCACCAGGCCAAACTCACGCTCAAGCAGGGCTTGAATAGCTTCGGGCGCAACCTGCTGCACTTCGGTGACACCCCGCACTGTTTGTTTAAATTCATGACCAACCAACATTTTCCGGCCTTCGTTGGTATGCATAATCACCAGCAGTTTTTGCACAAAAATAGTGTCGGGATGAGTCGAATTTAAAAAATTCGCCGGCATAAAATCCAGCCAGTCGGCGGCATATAAATCAAAACCGTACTGATTGACCCAGTTGTGGTCGATTTGTGCCTGCAGCACATAATCGCCTGGGGTTGGGCTGATTAACCGAAACAAATCAAAGTCTTGTTGCTGCGGCAAATTCACATCAGCAAGCGCAACAGGCGCGCGCAAACCATAACTGCCAAAACCTAAATCACACAGCAGCTGCTGCCCTTCCACTTTAACCAGCAGCGCCATATGGGTTTTTGGCCGGCGCATCGGGTAAAACATTGGCCGGCAAAATACAAACTGATACTCCAGCCCAAGTGCTGTCATGGCCATGGCAAAAAGGCCATTCACTTCATAACAATAACCACCACGGCGCGCTTCGCCATTGGCCCCGACGATTTTGTTCACTATCTCTTCAGGCACTAAAGACACAACTTTTTTGGCCTGCACATCCAGGTTTTCAAAAGCCACAGTACGCAGTTGCTGCTTCATTAACGCAATGACGGTCGGAATATCCGGGCGCACCGGCTGCTGATATCCAATACGTTTGAGGTATAGATCAAGATTAAAATTGCTGGCTTGCATCACGGACTCCGGAGTGCGGCTAAAAAAACGCGCTTATTGTGACCGATTTTGCCCAAAGCCGCTATCGGCGTGCTTCAGTGGCCGGGCATAAACAGCTCACAAAAAATAAAAAGATTGCTGCCATAACAAGGCTTTGCGATGATGTTTTATCAATTTTAAAAGGTGAGTGTTATGCCAGAGTACCGTCGTTTCAGCCCGGAAGATGCCGCCATTTTTGCCAATGATCACAGCGAGTTATTTGGTGTTCACAGCAAACTCACCAGTGTGAGTTTTGGCGAAGGCCATATGAACCAGGTGTTTCGGGTGAAAAACCAGTTTGGCACCAGTTTAGTGGTGAAACAGGCATTGCCGGTGGCGCGGGGCTTAAGTGAACAATGGCCGCTCAGCCTGGACCGGCTGCGTATTGAAGCTGAAACCCTCATTCAGCTTGCCAAAGCTGCACCAGACCATGTGGTAGAAGTGCTGCATTATGACGCCACTCAGGCTGCGATGTTGCTGGAAGATTTAGCCGAATATGAGCTTTTAAGTAAAACCCTGGCCAGCGGCCGGCAATACCAGCAACTTGGCGAGGAACTCGGCCACTTATTGGCGCACAGCAGCTTTTTCAGCAGTGATTTTGCCAGCGACATTGGCGGTAAAACGGCTGCCCAGCGCAAATTCAGTAACCCGCAAGCGCAGCAAATTATTGAAGATTTATTGTTAAGCGACCCCTACAACAATCACGAACGCAATCAGCATCAACCTGAACTGCAACAAATGCTGCGTGAGCTGTGGCTGGACGAAGCGCTACACGCCCAGGTGGCAGCTTTGCGCGCCGCTTACCGCAGTTGCCCGCAGGCACTGCAACACGGGGATTTAGGCTGCAGCAGTATTTTTGTCTGTGGTGACGACTTTAAAGTCATAGACGCCGAATTTGCCTGTTATGGCCCTGTGGGTTTTGATTTGGGCATTCTGTTTGGCAGCCTAATGCTGCAATATTGCGCCGCTCCTGGTGTGATCACTGACGCCAAACGTGCTTTGGATCAACAAAACTATCTGCATAACCAAATCAAAAACTGCTGGGTGCATTTTGCCAAAACCTTTTTGGCCTTGTGCCAGCAACATTGCCGCGACCCTTTGTGGGGCAACAGCACATATCAACAAAAGTTTGTATTACAGGTGCTGCGTTATAGTGTTGGTTTCGCTGGCGCTGAGCTGATTCGCCGCGTGGTTGGCGCTTTCCCTGCCCCGGAATTTAAACAAATTCCGCAAGGACAACCACGGTTACTTGCCAGACAACAAGCGTTAAAACTGGGGCGATTGTTGTTAATGCAGCATAGCGATATCACACAGATTGACCAGCTACTGAGTCAGTTACAGGACAGCCGCGCTAACACAGCAAGCGGTACATAACCTAAAGTGTTTAGCACGGCGACCCAGCATTGAGCCGCTATTAATGTGATCACTGAAGCAATAACGCACAAACCAGCGAGCTACAGGCTTGGTAAAGGAGTGTCATGATGCAAAAAGTAACAGGTATAGGCGGTGTGTTTTTAAAAGCCCGCGACCCACAAGCGCTGGCGCTTTGGTATCACCAGCATTTGGGCGTGCCGCTGCAGCCAGGCAGCCCTTATGGCAGTTTCATCGCCCAAAGCCAGGACGAAACCGTCTGGTCTACTTTTGCTGCTGACAGCGACTATTTTGGCAAGCCTGAACAACAAATGATGCTGAACTACAGAGTGGACGATTTAAACGCCATGCTGGCACAGCTGCACGCCGCAGGTGTACGGGTGGATGAACAACGCGAATCCGGTGATTACGGCAACTTTGGCTGGGCTTATGACCCTGAAGGCAATAAATTTGAGCTTTGGCAACCAAAATAACTAAAGCTGAATGAGTTGTGGTTTGGCCATCAAACCTCAACTTTGTTGATAGCCAGGCCGCCGGGCAAAATATGCAAAACGGCATCCTCAGGCAGGCAAAGCCAGCCTGAGCTTTTTATTCCCCCCCAAACCCCTTAGTTAAAACCATCATTAAAACCACAAAAACAAAAGCTTCGCAGCACTGTCGCAGTCGGTTAGCTTTTCTCTGACATTTATCCCGAAAATACAGCCAAATGCAGCTAACTTCGCCAATAACAAGCGGTTAGCGTAATTCGGTGGTATATTAACGCCGTTGAATACAGCTGCATTGTGGTCACTCCAATACAGCTGAGCTGGCAGACCGCGGTAAAACTGCTACACCTAAGTTGTTGTTTAAACACGCGGCCTTTGCCACCAGCAAAACAAAGAAGCGCACAGACGCTCAACCTCAAACAGGCTCTAACTAAGGGTATCCACTGATGAAAAGCAAACATTCATTGTTAGCAGTGCAGATCAAGGCCGCGCTTATTGCAGCCACTGTAGGTCTTTCTCCTGTTGCATTGGCGCAGGAAAGTGACAAAGCCAAGCAGGACGATCAGCAACTTGAACGTATTATGGTTACAGCACAAAAACGTGTGCAAAGTACCCAGGAAGTGCCAATTTCGGTCGCCACTTTATCGGGTGAAAAATTCGACGCTATTTTTTCTGCCGGTGATGATATTCAGGCGCTGGGCGTAAAAGTGCCTGGTTTATATGCTGAATCGTCTAACGGTCGTGCCGCGCCGCGTTTTTATATCCGTGGTCTGGGTAACACCGACTTTGACCTGGCCGCTTCTCAGCCGGTGTCGGTGATTATGGACGACGTGGTGCTGGAAAACGTCATTTTAAAAAGCTTCCCGCTGTTTGATATTGAGCAGGTAGAAGTGGTACGTGGTCCACAAGGTACCTTGTTCGGCCGCAACACCACTGCGGGTATAGTGAAGTTCAGCACCGCCAAACCGCGGCAGGATTTCGACGCTTATACCAAATTTTCTTTAGGCAACTACGGCACCCGCAATGTGGAAGCCGCTGTTGGCTCTGGCCTGACGGACGAACTGTCGGCCCGGGTATCTTTGTTGTCACAACACCGCGACGACTACATCAATAACAATTTCAGCAATGAAAAAGACGCTATGGGTGGTTTTGATGAAACGGCCGGTCGTCTGCAATTTTTATATGAAAAAGACAACCTCAGTGCTTTGTTAAACGTGCATGGCCGTAAACTGGACGGTACTTCGTCTATTTTCCGCCGCAACGTATTTACCAAAGGCAGCAATGAACTCAATGCCAATTATGACCGCGAGAATGTGATTTATGACGCCGGTAACAACTTTCAGAAATATGACAACTCAGGTGCGTCGTTAAAACTGGATTTTGACCTGAACGATATGACCTTCACCTCTATTACCGCCCATGAACAGGCCGACGGTAATGGCCGTGGTGATATCGACGGCGGTACTGAAGCAGGTCCGGGTCCTTCTATCGTTGGCAATGCGGTGACTGAAGATCAGTTAAAAGATTTAAAACAACTGACGCAGGAATTCCGTTTAGCCAGCGATACCAACGAAGCGATGGAATGGCAGGTGGGTGCCTTTTATTTTGACTCATCTTTTGGCGTGACCAGTATCGACGGCTTTTTTGGCCAGACCTCCGTGTTTCACGACAACCAAAGCTGGGCTGTTTTCGGCCAAAGCACATACAACCTGAGCGATCGCTGGGATGTGACTGGTGGTATCCGTTACACCCACGATAAAAAGTATTTTGAAGTGGGCGAGCAGAACGTCAAAGCTTTTGCATTACAGATTGGGGCAGCTCAAATTCAGAACTATGCGCCTATCAGCTTAAGCGACGGTCAGGTGAGCTGGGAACTTGCCACCAACTACCGCGTAACAGACCAGACGTCTGTGTTTGCCCGTTTTGCCAACGGTTTCCGCGCTCAGTCTATTCAGGGTCGTAACGTGGCTTTTGAAGAAGATCCAACCACAGCAGAATCTGAAACCATCAACTCTATTGAAGTGGGTGCCAAATCAGATTTATTGGGTAATACACTGCGGTTAAACGGTGCTGTGTTCTATTACAACATCGACGATATGCAGCTGTCGGCTATTGGCGGTAACAACAACGGCAACTCGCTGGTGAATGCTGAAGAAGGCACTGGTTATGGTTTCGAAATTGACGCCGACTGGCGTGCCCTGAGTAACCTGACACTGGGCGGCGGTTTCAGCTACAACAAAACCGAGTTAAAAGACCCTAACTTACTGGTAGGTGTTTGTGGCTCTGGCATGTGTACCCCGCTGGATAAAACAGTCCAGGTTCCCGGTAAAACGCTGGCTTATGTGAATGGCAACCCATTCCCACAAGCGCCAAAAACTATCCTGACGCTGAACGCCCGTTACGATATTCCGGTAACAACAGGCGAAATCTACTTCTACACAGATGTCGCTTTCCAGGGCGAAACCAACCTGTTCCTGTACGAAGCTGTTGAATTTAAAACCGACAACAATATGGAAGCGGGCCTGCGGATTGGCTACCAGAACTACGACGGTAACTACGAAGTGGCGTTATACGGCCGCAACATTACCGACGAAGACAATGTTAAAGGTGCAGTGGACTTTGCCAACCTGACCGGTTTTGTTAACGAACCACGTATGGTAGGTATTGAGTTTAAGAAAAGCTTTTTTTAAACACAGACCGCAGCTGATTTATTGAATGAATCACAAAACTGAAAGCAACAAGGCGCCATTGGCGCCTTGTTTTTGCCTGTTTTCAGGCAGGGTTTCAGTAACATCAATATCAGAATCGTAAGGCAGCGCTGGCTTTTGCAAAAAGTTGCCTAAAATACAACGGTATACAGAGCCGAATATAAAAGTTTCACAATAAAAAACACCGATAAAAACAACAAGGAGCATCTGCATGACAGATAAGCCACAACATCGTTTTAGTACCCAACTCACCCTCGCCAGCCTGGCGATTGCCACAGCGCTTTCCGGTGCAGCCTGGGCTGAAGAAAAAGTTCAGGGCAAAGCAGAGGAAAAAATAGAAACCATTAAAGTTACAGCCACCAAACGTACCCAGGTAATTTACGAAGTGCCGGTGGCTATCAGCGCTTTTAATGGCGACGCCCTGGCCAAACAAGGTATCAGCGACTTAACAGACGTCGGTAAATTTGTCCCTAACCTGAATGTCACAGGTTTTTCGGCCGGCCATACCTCATCGGCCAACCCATTTATCCGTGGTATCGGCTTGCAGGACCATCTGATCACCACCGACCCTGGTGTCAGCGTTTATGTGGATGGTGTGTATCTCGGTCGTCAGGTGGGCCAGAACTGGAACCTGGGGAACATTGAGCGCATAGAAGTATTACGTGGCCCGCAAGGCACTTTGTACGGTCGCAACTCTATTGGCGGCGCCATTAATATTATTACCAAACAACCGGATGAAGTGGCCGTTACCAAAGTTTCCCTGCAAGCCGGTAGCCGTGGCCGGATGAAAACCGAACTCTTTGCCAACCACGAACTGAACGACGTGCTGGCTGTGAACCTGAACGCCGGTTACAACCAGCGTAATGGCTTGGGCAAATTTATTAATGTGCCGGACGCCAAATATGATGTCGGTGAAACCAAAGAAGCCAATGGCCGTTTTTCCGCCAAATATACGCCAAATCAGGACTTTAGCCTGGTATTCACCGCAGACGCCAATGACGGTGACGGCGGCCTGCGCCCTTACACTGTATTGATTGATGAAGTACCTACCGGCGCTTATTACAGCGGTATGCGTTTTGGCTCACCAACACCAACAGGCCCGCTGCGTAACTCAGATTTAGCTGCCGATATTTATGACAACGCCACCGGCACCAAAGAAGTCACTGAGGTCAACAATAAAGCCAGTGGTGTGTCGCTGACCGCCGACTGGAACCTTACCGATGAACTGACCACCAAAGCAGTGTTCAGTAACCGCAGTTCAGAATACAAAGCAGGTTTAGATGATGACGGCACTATTTATGCGCTTGATCACTACCCTGAACGCGGCGAGGCGGACCAAACCTCAATGGAATGGCAACTGAGCGGCATGTACGGCGAATGGGACTTTGTCTCTGGTTTGTACTGGTTTGAAGAAGAAGGTAGCAACCGTCAGGGCGCCGACTCGCGCTTTAACGGCGGTGGCAACAAACTGGAACTGGATCAAACCTCTACCAGCCGGGCTGTATTTGCCAATGTCGGTTATCAGCTGAC
>JAYRUI010000009.1:0-18420 GCA_041919175.1 Rheinheimera sp.
ATGTGAGCAGCAGCAGGATTATGTCACCCGCAGCATGCTGCAAACTTTGTTGGATGACACTGAAAACGACCACGCCCATTGGCTGGAACAACAGTTACGGCAGATTAAAATGCTGGGCCTGCAAAATTATTTACAGGCGCAGTTGTAACAGACTGACAGCTGCATAAGATGAAAAAAAGGCGCTTGTGATGCAAAGCGCCTTTTTTGATCCGGCTTTTGTGTGCTGTTGTTGCTGAAACTCAGAGAACGGCGAGCAACACCACTATTTTGTTTTTTCCTTTAACACAACACCTGCCGCTTTAAAAATACCATGTTGTTCTGGTGTGGTGATGATGCTAAAAATTTGGAGCTCTTTGGCCGGCAGTGCCGGTATTTTGGCCAGCTGGCGGCGTAACACTTCAGCTTCTGCACCACCAATCACCATCGCCTGCAGCAGTGCGATATCAATTTCTGCCTGTTGTTTGTCACCTTTTAATTGCATTGATTGTTCCAACAATCCCCAGTTTTTTTGCAGCATCAACTCAGTAGCCTTCTTGGTTTCGGCAGCTTGCTCTTTGGGCATACCTTGTTGCAACCTGGCAACCATTTTAGGGAAACGCCGCTCAGGTAAAGCCCGATCTGGTGTTTGTGTTAGTTGCCATCTGGTGTCGGGCGCTAAAATATCGGCCGGGCAGCTGGCAAACTGTGCCAATAACGTTGTGAATTGCTGTTGTAGTTGTTGCAGGGCCCGAAGCAGCGCGGCATCTGGGCTGTTGCTGTTGGCATCTATGGTTGTGACCGCCGCGCTTTGTTGTTGTAATAAACTCAGCAGCAGCTCTTTTTCGGGCTTTGGCAATAATAACAACCATTGGCTTTGCAAATCGGCGGAGCGCGGTACCATAGCGGCACTTAATAAAGTACGGATTTTTGGCAGTTGTTGCTGCAGCTCAGCCTCGTTGTCCGGCAGTGGGATCAAATCAAAAGCATTAGGTGCATTTTTACCCAGCTCGGCTGGTACACCTAACGCCAGCCAATAATCAAATAAAGTGGCATTGTGGTTTTCTGCCGCCAACAAAGTCAGATTGTATTGGCGATAGTTGTCCCGCCATTGCTCGCTGAAATCACCGCTGTAATGCTGCTGTACCATCGTTATCAGCGGTAAAGGTAAATCCAGTGTGGTCATTACGGCAAAATCAGCAAAAAAAGGCCGTAAACCAGCATCTATCAATTGTTGTACCGCGCTTAAAGGCAAATCCGGGTTTTTAGCAATAATTTGCACCAGCAAACTAAAGTGGCCATCCGGATATAATAAGTGACGGTTTTCCGGTGGTTGCTCCTGCAAAAACGCCAGAATATCCTGATAATCGCCGCTGTTGAGGGCATTTTTAAACCGGATAAAATCAAGCACTGTAATAGGTGGCATATCAGCAAAACGTTCGGTATGTTGAAAGCTTGGGTAGTTATGCTTCTCTTTGTTTTTATGGCTTGCCTGATAAAACTGATACCACTCTAAATCGCCACCATAAGCTTGCAGCAGCTCCAGTGTCTGGTTTTTTTCAATACCCAGCTGCTGATGAAGCTTGGTCAGTTGCTGGCTCAGCAAAAACCGTTGTTGTTGCAGTGTGCTGAAGGTGTTTTTAAATTCATCAGCAGTTAAACAAGCCTGGCTGACGGTGATCGGGGTTAATTGAATTCCAGGGGTTTCGCTTTTAGCTGCTGCTGTTGTTGGCTGCTTAGTGTTGCGGCTGGCAACTGCTGGTTCTGAACTATCGGCGGAGGCTACTGTAGGTGATGTTGAAGGCGCAGCTATCGGCTGTTGTGCTGAATACCACAACCAGCCAACCAGAACCGCTAAGCTCAGCATGGCCAGAATTAACGTTTTACCTTTCACTTTGATCGTCCTTGTGACTGCCGGATAGCAGTTTTATTTTATTGAGATCTATTCTCAATTGCGCGCGCATTTAACGGTGTTGTTAATGTTTTGTCAATAAGCTGATTGGTGATTGATATAACAAAGGTCGTCAAAAGGTTCCGTTTATTTTGTTATAAAAATCATGCTGTTGTGATCAAGCGCGGGCGATTGTTTTTATCCGCTTTGCGTTTGGCTGGAGGTTGCAGGCAGGGGATGCTGCACCGGTTATGCAGCAGTAATAACCGGTGATGCTTTTTAGCTTGTTGTCAGGGTTGTTGTTGTGGATTGATATCATTGCCCGGTGCCAACTGGCGATACATCAGATAAAGATGGGCTGCGCTCCAGCTAAAGTTGCTGGCGCCCTGCATCATGCCGGTTTGTGGATGATAATTTTCGCGGATAGCGGCAGTACCGGCCAAACCTTCAGCCTGCTGTAATAGCTTGCTTGCAAGCTGATTGGCTTCCTGCTGATAACCATAATTTTGCAGCGCCATCACACCAAAATACCATTGATCCAGCCAGACACGACCGCGCCAATAAATATCCGGATGATAAGCCGGGTTGGACAAAGCAGCAGTGCCCAGTGGCACTTTGCTATTAAATTCAGCCGGATCCAGCATCTTTTTCACCACTGCTGTAGCTTGTGATTGGGTAGCGATGCCGGTCCATAACGGGCTCCAGCCTTCAGGGCCGCGACCACGCTGGGTTAATAAAGATCCGCTACAACCTTGTGCATCTGGTTGCTCGTTACCGGAGATTTGCCGGTCGTAATAAAAACCACTCTGTGGATCAAAAAAGCACTGATTAATCCGTTGGCTCAGCACATCGGCTTGCTGGCGTAACTTTTTGGCTTCATTGGGTTTTGCCAATAGATCCGCCATTTTGGCCAGCAGGTATTTTTCCTGTGCCAGGTAGCTGTTCAGCTCTACCGACTCCTGGTTGATGGAAAAACCAACCAGTTCGTTGTTTTTATTGCGGTTATTTAAAAAGCGAACTTGCCAGTCCTGCCGCGCCCGTTGTAAATCCGGTGCTGCATCTTTTTTGGCAGAGCCTGTGCCGGCATAAAATCTGGCGGCGTATTGTTCCAGTTGCTCAGCATTGATAAAACCAAAACGGCCGGCGTTGTCCATGCCCGATTCCCAGCCGGCACCATGCTGAGCGCCAATATCCATACTCTGATAATTGCCTTGTTGTAGCAATTTTTCGTAAAGCTGCTGGCTGTGACAGTCATATTGCTGTTCACCGGTAGCCACACAATAAGGTGTTAAATCAGCGGTTTTGCTGCTGTTGTTACTGTCTTGATGCGTCGTCAGGCTAAAAAATAATTCCCCTTCAGCATTGTTATGTTTGGGGTGCAGCGTGGCGCCATATTCGGCCAAACCGTTTTGGTTGTGATCCCTGTTCTGGTACCACCACTGATGATAAGCCAGTAGTTTTGGGTACATTTGCGCCACAAAACCGCGGTCTTGGGTGGCCTGATAAATTTGCCAGACGGCCCAGCCCGCCAGTGGTGGTTTGGAATTACGTTCGTTCCAGTTACCACCGTCGCCGCCGCGTTGTGCGTCCTGATTATAAAAAATGGCGTCTGTCACCATACCGGCATCCTGGGGCCGCACTTTATCAGTGGCGCTTATCTGATAATCAAACATCGCCAGCATATTTTGTTTGGCAAGATCAGGGGCAAACCAGGCTAAAGCCGCCGCGTGTTTCCAGCTATCCCAGGCCCAGGCACCGTTAAACCAGCGGGCCGTTGTGCTTGGCACCACCACATCTTTACGAATAAAACCGGCCGGGCTGCGCCAATTGCCAATTAAAGTTTCAATGGCTTTAGTGGCGGTTTGTGCTGGCAACACAGCTGAGGTGGAAGTTGCAAAAGCTGCTTGTTGATATTGCAACCAGCGTTGTTCCTGCGCTGCCAGATAAGGGGCCGGGTTTTGCATTAAAGCAGTCAGCAATTGCTGTTCACGCTGTTTTTCCGCTTCGGTGTGAAAATAACTATGGCTGGTATTTATCTGCGTGCTGCCATTGGCCGCCAACTCAAGGCTGGTTTTGCTTTGATACTGTTGTTTTTGCTGAAGAATTTCGCTTTTGGCTGCAACGGAGCGGCGAATAAGATAACTGTTGTCACCCGACATCATTAAATCCCACTGTTGGCGTGCTTTGCCAAACTGGATCAGCACCTCAGTTGGGCTGGCCGACAAAGTTGCGGCAAAACCGGTTTGCTGCGGTTTTTTAGCAGCAGCTGTTTGAGCGGTCTGCTGCCACTCGGACAACAACTGCCCTTGCCATTGCAGACCGAGCTTAAGAGGCTGATGGCTATGGTTTGTAAGTTTGGTCTGCACCAGAGCGGTACGGTTGCTGACAAAACCCAGTTCGAGTTCCAGCGTCAGTTCAGGCCAGCGATAACTTAATACCAAAGCACCGGCTAAAGCCTGCTGGCTGCTTTGTGCCTGCTGGTACATAAAAGTTTTGTTGTGGCTGAGATCGACAATATCCAGCCGCTCCAGCGCCTTTGCCAGATAAAGGCCATATTCTTCGGCGATGATCATAGGGCCGGTAAAAGCCCCTTGTGGCTGGTTTTGCGGCGGCAATAAAAAACCATGCCAGGCACCGGCGTCAAACAAAGGGTTAAAAGGTTGATTACCAAAGTTGTCGGTCTGACGGATAAATTCCGGGCTGCCGCTGCGGTCTAAACTGCTTGGCCATATCTGCTGTTCTGCTATTGCGCCTGGTGACTGACCCGGTGCCTGAGCCTGCGGCTGAACCAACGTCTGAGTGGCTGGTGCTGCCTGAAGGCTCCATGTTTGCTGCGTCAAAAAAGCTATAAAAATCAGAGGTAAACCGCTGTGACGGCGTTGTCGCTGCTGCTTTATCTTCTTGTTATTGATTGCCATCTGCACTCCTTTTTGCCTCTTTGTCGCCCATTTTTTGCCCGCTTTCAGGCCGCTGGTGATTGCATTCTACCCCTAAGCGCAGGGTGAACACAGATACTACCCCAGCCAAAATTATTAATAAAATGATTTATACTATAAATATTGCAAAGGTTATTTTCTGAGCGTAGTATCGGTTTGGCAGTCACTTTTGAGCAGTTAAAAAAACAGAAACTAAACAAAATAAATAACAAGGTTTATAAACCTTGAGGAGGCAACAAGATGAAGGGTAAGCATTTAAAACTGAGTTATCTCTCCGGCTTAATCATGTTTAATCTGGCTGTGCTGGCGCCAAATGCTTTAGCGCAGGAGCAACAGCAAGCACAGCCAAAGCAGGCAGCGCAGCAAGCAAAACCAACCGCAGCTGAAGAACCCACCGAAGTCATTGAAATTCGTGGTATTCGTGGCTCTCTATTCAGAGCCATGGATATCAAACGCGGCTCCGACAATATTGTGGATGCCATCAGTGCAGAAGATATAGGTAAATTTCCGGATCAAAACGTGGCGGAGTCGCTGCAACGGATCAGTGGTGTGGCGATAGACCGCGAAGGTGGTGAAGGCCAGCTGGTGACAGTGCGCGGTATGGGGCCGGAATTTAACGCCGTGATGTTAAACGGTCGTATGCTGGCAACAGTGGGCGACCCTTCCTCGATGAGCTGGGACGGTACGCCGGGTGGCCGCGCTTTTAGTTTTGATATTCTGCCAACCGAACTGATTAACGGTGCTGAAGTGCATAAAACCCAGTCTGCCGCAGTGCAGGAAGGGGCTATCGGCGCCACTATTAATATCACCACCATGCGTCCTTTTGACAATAAAGGTTTTCAGGCCGTAGCCAGTGCCAAAGGCATGTACGACGAAATGACCGGCAAAACCAAACCGCAGCTGTCCGGGGTGCTGAGCAATACCTTTAACGACGACACTATGGGCGTGTTGTTTTCCTTTGCCCGTTACGAACGCGAAAGCCGGTATGAAGAAGCCAACACCGCTTATTATTTTAAAAGCAGCGCGCCATTGGATGGCAAAGACTTTGGCACTGTGTATTTTCCACGCAACTATGACCAGATAGTGCAGAACGAACAGCGCGACCGTAACAGCGGCACTTTAGTGCTGCAATATAAACCGATGGACAGTATGACGGTTTCTGCCGATTTTATGCATTCCAAATACAATGTGGTGGGGCGGCAGGATATTTATCCTTCCTGGTTTACCCCTGGCAATGTGCGTAACCCAAAACTGGATGCCAGCAACACCCTGATTTACGCCGACTTTGTTGATGTGTTTGTCGAGTCGATGGCACGTCAGTCGGACGCTTCCAGTAACCTGAATGCCTATGGCCTCAATATCGATTGGCAAGTCAACGACCGCTGGCACAGCGAACTGGATGTCAGTGGTTCGAAAGCTGAGTCCGACCCGGGCAAAGGTTGGTCTGACGTTGTGGTCGGCCGGCCAGGCAGCTTTTCTTATGATCGCAGCAAGGGCCAGCAAGTGCCTACTATGGCGTTTGATGCGCTGAAACCGGGCGATCAGCTCACCGCCGGCTGGACTTCGTTACAAGGCACAGAGCTTGACGACAAAGTATTTGGCAGCAAATTCGACAACAAATTAGTGCTGGAACAAGGCATGCTTGCCAGCATTCAGTTTGGTGCCCATTATGCCGACCGCACTTTAGGCAAAGTTTATGGTGAAACCGAAGGGCCGTTGCCGTGGATTTTTGCCGACAACAGCAGCCGTATTCCGCTGCCGGCGTCGTTGTTTACCCTCTTTGACGCCGATGGCTTTTTATCCGGTGCTTCAGGTAACCCTGTTAATCAGTGGCCTACTTTTAACACCGACGAAATTATGGCGTATTTAAGTCGTCCTGAAGTGCTGGCGCTGCTGGACGACCCGGAAGCTGCTAAAGCTGTGCTTGGCCGCAAAGGTTTTGGCCGGGTGCTGGACCAGTCGGCTTATACCGTGAATGAAGAGCTGATGTCGCTGTATACCGACTTTAACTTTGAAGGTGAATTAAGTGGCATGATGTGGAAACTGGTGACAGGTGTGCGTTATGTCGACACCACCAGTACGTCCAAAGGCCAGCAAATTGCGCTGTTGGATTTACAGCCGTCACAAAATGAACCGGGCAAAGTATTTGCCGTATATTCAGACACTTATGTGCCGGTGGAAATCAGCAACAAATATGACGACTGGCTGCCCAGCCTGAACGCCAACCTGAATTTTACTGATGATCTGGTGGGGCGTCTGGCCTGGTCCAAATCCATCACCCGGCCTGAGCTGAATGAAATGAGCCCGCTGACCAGTTATGGCGATGGTCAGATAGACGGTTTATCCGGCTCGGGCAGTAACCCGTTATTGGCCCCTTACAACTCGAAAAACCTCGATTTATCGCTGGAGTGGTATTACGACGAAGGCAGTTATGCTGCGCTGGCGCACTTTAAAAAGGATATCGACGGTTATCTGGGTTACAGCACTTTACCGGAAGTGGTGACTTTGCCAAGTGGGCAATATAACTACGAAATTTCGCGGCCAATTAACGAAAACAGCACCAAAGTAGATGGTTACGAGTTGTCGGTGCAGCATATGTTCACCAGTTTGCCTGAACCTTTTAACGGCATGGGCGTGATTTTTAACCTGACCAAAGTAGACAGTGAATCCAGCGAAGATAACCTGCCGTTGCTGGGCCTTGGCGATTCACAAAACCTGATTTTGTTTTATGAAAAAGACGCCTTCCAGCTGCGGCTGGCTTACAACAACAGGGATCGTTTCCTGCAAACCAAACCTGTCACAACAGGCACGCGGCAACGCGATGGCCATTATGTGGATGACTTTAGCCAGCTGGATCTGAGCGGCAGTTATGACATCAATGAACAACTGACGGTGTTTTTTGAAGGCATTAACCTGACCAATGAACTGACGGTGAAAAGTGCTGAACAGCCTAACCAAACCTTGCAGGTGATTGAAACCGGGCCACGTTATGCCTTAGGGGTACGCGCCAAGTTTTAACGCTGAAGTTGCATAACCCGGGGTTCTGCGTTTGTGGTACTGAACCCCGGTTTTTTCAACGTTCAGGTTTTTTTGTTAAAACTTAATATTGCGTGTTGTGAAGCTAAAACCGGCTGCTGGGGTTGGGATCTGAAGCCACAGCATGCAGTCATGGGCTGCACTCATAGTCTGAAGTGTTGGTCTGAGATGATGACTTGAAGCTACGGCCTGAAACCATGACCTGAAGTTATCAGCCCCAGCCAGCACTTAGGTTTTGGCTTTTCATCCGCTGCTTTGCAGAGGTTATCTGTTATGTCCGCTGCCCGTCCGGCCACTGTGTTGCAAACCTTTGTTGCTGTTGTCGCCTTGTTATTGTTGCTTGGCATGACGGTATTTTATTTTGGTGCCGACTCCTCGTCCGGCCCCAATCAGGTGGCTTTGTTGTTGTGTGCCGGTATTGCCGCTGTGATGGGGCGTTATAACGGCCATAGTGGCAAAGACATCGAACAAGCCATAGTGCGTGGCATAGGTTTAACCATTAATGCCATGTTGTTGTTATTGGTGGTGGGCGCGCTGATTGGCTGCTGGATGTTGTCGGGCACTGTGCCGATGATGATTTATGCCGGTTTGTTATTGCTGCATCCGGAGTATTTTTATGTCAGCTGCACTTTGCTGTGTGGTGGGGTGGCTTTGTGTATCGGCAGCAGCTGGACAGTGGCCGCTACATTGGGTGTAGCGCTGCTGGGTGTAGCCCAGGCTTTTGATTTATCCCCCTTTATTACCGCTGGCGCTATTATCAGCGGCGCTTATTTTGGCGACAAACTGTCGCCGATGTCGGACACCACCAATCTGGCAGCCGCAGTGGCGGGTGCTGATTTATTTGCCCATATCCGTTTTATGAGTCAAACCTCGGTGCCACTGTTTTGTGTCAGTGCTTTGTTGTTCTGGTGGTTAGGGCGCGATGCCATGGCGCCGGGCGCTGTGATTGACACTTCAGAGTTACAACAGGCGCTGCAGCATAATTTCCGGCTCGGCTGGTATTTGTTATTGCCGCTGCTGCTTATTTTATTGTTATCTATCAAACGCATACCAGCTTTACCCAGCCTGGCGGCCGGGTTGTTAGCCGGTGCTTTATTGGCAGTTCTGACACAACAAGCTTTTATTCAGGCACAAATGCCGGCTGATGTTTCAGCGCTGCATGCCAGCCTGAAGCTGCTGTGGCAGGCTTTATATCAGGGCATCACACCAGACACAGGTTCAGCTGTGCTTGATAGCCTGCTCAGCCGCGGTGGCATGGACAGTATGCTCAATACCATCTGGCTGATTATTTGTGCTATGGCTTTTGGCGCTGTGATGGAGCAGGTGGGTTTATTGCAAAAACTGGTGCAGCTGCTGCTATGTATGGTGAAACGTAGTGCGTCGTTAATTACCGCCACCATTGCCACCGCCTTTGCCACCAACTGCATCGCCGCCGATCAATATATCAGCCTGGTGTTGCCTGGCCGTATGTTTAGCGAAAGGTATCAGCAACAGCAGCTGGCACCGGAGCATTTGTCACGCGCTTTGGAAGACGGCGGCACTGTCACTTCAGTGCTGGTGCCCTGGAATACCTGCGGCGCTTATATGCAGGGCGTGTTGCAGGTCGACCCTTTGCAATACGCTGTGTATTGTTTTTACAACTGGCTCACCCCGCTGCTGGCCATTTTGTTGGTGCAGCTGGGGGTGATTCAGTTACCAAAACCCGGGGTTGTGATCGAGCAGGGCAGTTGAAAAAACGGTGAGCTACTTAGTTAGCTCAATGCAGTGCGCTGGTTGTGCTGCTGCGCCTGCAGCGCTTGTACTAAGCCCACAACTTGCTGATGCAACGCTGGCGCACCGGCCAATACTGCGTATTCTTTATCGGCAGCAGCTGCCGATATATCTAACTGAAGTGGTTGTCCTGCGATATCCGTATAACAACCTCCGGCTTCCTGCACTATCAGCATAGGTGCGGCAATATCCCACAATCTGGTGCTTTGGTTCAGCATGCCGCCCAAACGGCCTTCAGCGGTATAAGCCGCGTCCACTAAGCTGTTGGTTGCGCGGATATTTCTGACACGGCGTAACAACAAAGACAACAGCTGCACATTCTGTGTGGCTGTCTGTGCTGTCACTCCGGCATCCATGCCATAAGCCCAGAGTACATCAGTCAGCAGCGTGTTGTGCGCCACGTGAATAGCTGCGCCATTTTTAAAAGCGCCGCCTCCGGCTTGAGCTGTATACATCTCATCGGTTGTCGGCAGATACATCACTGCTATCACAGGCGTTTGATGATGTAACACCGCTATCAGCACGCCAAACCAGGGAATGCCAGCGGCGTAATTAGAGGTGCCGTCCAGTGGATCTATCACCCAGGTGAATTCTGACGAACGCAAATCACAGCCTGTTTCTTCGGCAATAATGGAATGCTCCGGATATTGCTGGCGGATCCCAGCCACTATCAGCGCTTCAGAAGCGGCATCCGCTGCAGTGACGATATTGCTGTGATCTCCTTTTTCTGCCAAAACCTGCACTTTGCCACTGTGTTCCAGCAGCAGAAGCCCGGCCTTTTTAGCAAGATTGGTGGCGGTGCTGAGCATGTCGTTTAGCAGCATATACAAACTCCGTTGTGGATGGGCAGGCCGAGCCGCTGAGCACAAGACTCCGGCTATTTTTGCCAATATAACAGCTGAAAATTAACTTTTTAATTTCATTAAATCAGCCTAATCAGCGTTTTAGCGATAAATACCTGGTCTTGATCAAAAGGCTTATTGCGTTAAAACCGCATAAAAAACGACAAGAAAAACGAGCGGGAAAAACAAAAAATAACGCCCCTATCATGGTGTTGCCATCAGCAGGGGCGATTATTCATGCAGTATCAGTGAGCGTCTTTAATGCGAATGTCTGGGCGTTTTAGCGGCGATATCGCGGTATTGCGTCATGTTGTTAAATACTGCGCCTTCGGAAAGTTCTGATACTTCAATGCGATAACACTGTTGCCACCAGGTCTGGCTGGCTGGGGTGTGGTCTGTAAGCGCTGCTCTGCGCTCTGCCAGCTGTTGCTCGCTTAATTCCACATTCACCAGCCCCTGGTTTAAATCGACCCGGATGATATCGCCGTTTTTTAACAAAGCCAGGCCACCACCAGCGCTGGCTTCCGGGGAGGCATTTAAAATAGAAGGTGCGCCTGAGGTGCCGCTTTGCCTGCCATCGCCCATAGTCGGCAAGGCATGAATGCCTTGGTTCAACAGCGCTGTTGGCGGCTGCATATTAACCACTTCGGCCGAACCCGGGTAAGCTTTGGGGCCGCTGTAACGCATGACCAGAATACAATGTTCATCAATATTTAACGCCGGGTTGTTAATTTCGGCGTGGTAATGCTCCGGGCCATCAAACACCACGGCGCGACCGGTAAAACAACCGGGTTGTTGCGGGTTGCTTAAATAGCGCTGGCGGAACTCATCGTCTATTGCCGACACTTTTAAAATGGCCGAATCAAACAAATTACCGCGCAGCACCATTAAACCGGCATGAGGTTTCAGTGGTTCGGCATAAGGGCGGATCACATCGCGGTTATGGCAAGGTGCACCTTCGGTGTTTTGCGCCAGCGTTTTACCATTTACAGTGAGCGCATCACCATGTAATAAACCAGCGCCGAGCAGTTCGTTCAGCACGGCCGGTAGACCACCGGCATTATGAAAATCTTCACTTAAATATTTGCCAACCGGCTGACAATTCACTAACAGCGGTACTTGTTGCCCCAGCTGTTGCCAGTCGTTCAGGCCAAGCTCCACGCCGGCGTGCTGCGCTATGGCATTAATATGAATAGGCGCATTGCTGGAGCCACCTAAAGCGGAACACACTTGAATGGCGTTTTCAAACGCCTGACGGGTCAGAATTTTCGCCGGCGTCAGCTCCTGCCAGACCATTTCTACAATTCTTTTGCCTGTTTGATAAGCCAGCTGGGCGCGTTCGCGGTACGGCGCTGGTATTGATGCAGAGCCCGGCAACATCATGCCAAGGGCTTCGGCTAAACAGTTCATCGTTAAGGCTGTGCCCATGGTATTGCAATGACCGGCCGAAGGTGCCGAGCCAGCCACCTGGCGGATAAATTCAGCGTAATCAATTTCACCTTGCGCCAGTTGTTTACGCGCTTGCCAGATAATAGTGCCGGAGCCAACACACTGGCCACGGTACACGCCGTTCAGCATAGGGCCACCGGAAAAGGCAATGGCCGGCAGATTAACGCTGGCCGCGCCCATCAGCATGGCTGGGGTAGTTTTGTCACAACCTGTGGTGAGGATCACCCCATCAATAGGGTAACCGTGCAAAATTTCAATCAGCGAAATGCATTGTAAGTTCCGGTCGAGCGCTGCTGTGGGACGGCGGCCGGTTTCCTGAATGGGATGCACCGGAAACTCAATTGGAATACCCCCGGCGTCGCGGATACCGGCTTTCATCCGCTCTGCCAACTGGAGATGAATGCGGTTGCAGGGCACTAAATCTGAGCCGGTTTGGGCAATGCCAATAATGGGCCGGGCCGACTGTAGCTCTTCAAGGGTCAGGCCGTAGTTCAGGTATTTTTCCAGATACAGGGCTGTCATATCCGGGTTGCTGGCATCATCAAACCATTGTTGGCTTCTGAGTTTCACAGTGGTTTTAGTCATGTTGATCTCCAGGCTGAGCTTGTTGCAGCGTTAAAAAAGCGGCCATCAGCAGTTCGGCCCTGTGTTGTATTTCATCGAGGCTAAAAGAGGGCTGATACAGGTTGCTGCCAAGGCCAAAACCACAACAACCGGCCTGTAAATAAGCCGCCATATTTTGTTGATTGATGCCACCCACCGCCAATAACCTGCTGTTTTTTGGCAAAACAGTGCGCCAGGCTTTTACCGCCGCCACAGGAATGGCATCGGCCGGAAATAGTTTCAGCAGATCCGCTCCGGCTGCTAAAGCGGCAAAAGCTTCGCTGGGGGTGGCGCAACCTGGTACAGAGATCAGCCCGGCCTTTTTAGTGGCCTGAATAACCTCAATATTGGTATTAGGGGAAACAATTAACTGGCCACCTGCTGCCGCAACGTCCGCCACTTGTGTTGGGCTGGTGACAGTGCCGGCACCAAATACAGCCTGGCCCTGAAAATGCCGGCTCATTAACGCAATAGACTCAAGCGCATTGGGGGAATTGAGCGGCACTTCAATAATGCGATAACCCGCTGTGATTAAAATCTCCGTCACGCTCAGGCATTGATCCGGGGTTAAGCCCCTTAAAATGGCGACGAGCATGGGGTTGGTGTCTGATTGCAATAACATAAAGTTGCTCTCCGGTTCAGGCCTGCGAATGCAGCTGCTGCAAAATAGCGTTAAAACCCGCCAGGCTGGCATCTTCAGCGCTGATATGCTGGTTGGACACACCCAACATAGCGGCGGCCTGTTGGTACAGGGCGTTCAGTTGCCGGTTACCGATCAGCAGCAATGGCGTGTTGTCCTTCAGCCAGTGTTTAGCGCTGTTTAATTCATGGCCAATCAACAAACCCGACAAGAAAGCGCCAGCGTGCTGCTGCGGCAATTGGCCGGTCAGTACCTGAGCGCGCACCGAAAACAGCTGCTGTAACAGATTGCTGTTTGGCGCGGCAGCTTGTTGCACGCCTTGCTCAAAGGCCGGGTGATTTAGAAAATTGTGCTCTTTGGTAGCAGGTTCTGTCGTGGAGGGCGATTGCGTTGTTGGCTGTTGCTGACAAAAAGCCGCCAAAGAGCTGTGCTCTTTTAGCAGGGCAAAAAGTTCACCTGTTAAAAAGCTATGGAAGTGGGTGACAGAGCCCTGTTGTACCTGCGCCCATTTACTGTGGGTGCCCGGCAAGCATAACCAGGCGTTGTCGAGGCCGGTTAACTGTAAAGCGCCAAAGATCTGCGTTTCTTCACCACGCATCACATCAGCAATGCCGTTGTTCAGGCAGCTTAAACCCGGTACCAGCCGGACATCGGGTAAAGCAGCATCACTCAGTGCTTCCGGTAGTGGCATACAGGCTGTTGCCAGCGCGGCCAGGTTCACCGGACAAGGCAAATAAGGCACTTCACACCAGCCACTGCGACTACCGACCATGCCAGCCATCAGCATCAGGTCTGAGTCTGGCAGCCAGTCGGCACATTGTTGTTTGATGGCCGCGGCAAACTGGCCAGGTTGCAGGCTAAAAATACCATCGGCAGACTGGCGGCTTGCCAGCAGCGTGCCTTTTGAATCCAGCAAAAAACTGCGCAGGCAGCTGGAACCCCAATCCACTACTATCTGTTGCATCAGGCACGTCCACCGTCAATGATCAGCGTTTGCCCTGTCATCATGCGCGAGGCGTCTGATGCCAGAAACAAGGCAGCGGCGGCGATATCCTGTTCAGTAATATGTTGTTTTAACGCTTGTTGCGCTAAACATTCGGCCAGCGCTTCTGGCGTGGCCCACAGCCGTTGTTGTTTTTCGGTCAGCACCCATCCTGGTACCAGACTATTCACCCTGATGCCGTCCGGCCCCAGCTCGCGAGCCAAGGATTTAGTTAAACCCAAAATGGCGGCTTTAGCAGCCACATAAGCCGGATACCCTGTTAAACCCAATAAAGCTGAATTAGAACTCAGGTTAATAATGCTGCCTTGTTGCTGTGTTTTCATGCCGTTGGCGACAGCCTGCGCGGTAAAAAAGTGCGGCGTCAGGTTAATGTTCAGGCTTTGTTGCCATTCGGCTGCGGTTAAGGTTGCAAACTGCTGGCGTTGATCTGAGCCTGCGTTATTAATTAACACCTGAACAGGCCCAAAGTGTTGGGTTGCTGCAGCAATACACTGTTGCAGTGCGTTGATATCCGTGACATCACAATACTGAAAAAAAGGCGCAGGATTTGGCCCTGCGCTAAGTTCCAGGCATAACGCTTGTGCTAACTCGGTTTGGTTATCAATAAAAGCAACTTTGGCGCCTTGTTGGTGAAAAGCCTGTACCAAAGCTTTGCCAATGCCGGAGGCTCCACCGGTAATAAACACACAGCTATTGGCTAAATCCGGGTAAATAGCAAAGTTCATAACAGCCTCTGGCATAGGTTTATCTATAAATATGTTATTTATAGTACAATTAAGATTGGGACAAAGCAACACAAGGCGCAACAGAATCTGTGGCTATTTTTAGTGCCTTGTTGATTGAGGTGTTAAGTACTTTGTATGGCGACCGTTGAGTAAAGCCTAAGCGCTTTGTTTAGTGAAATGCAAAGTGCATGTTTGCTGAAGCCTTTGGCTGAATTGCTGGTAAAAAACTGCTGAACACCCAATGCGACCTCACAGCGGGACAACAGTGTAAGGCGGCGCAGACCGCGGCTTTGTTGATTGCAGGCTGCCTTTGGGCAGCCCGGTCAGGTGCAGAATGCCGTTTAGCTGGCGTTTGTCAGGCGTTCTTCAATCAGTTGTAAAGCTTCAGTTTCAATCTGCCTTGAATGTTCACGGGCAGCTTGGCTGTCACCGGCGGCTATAGCGGCATAAATTTTCTGGTGATCCTGATAGCTGGCGCTATCGACCCCTTTAAAGTAGTTGGTAAAACGAATACTCACGCGCAGCGCAGTTTCAATAAAATTACGCAGCTGCATAAAAAACGGGTTTTTACTGGCGGATAAAATGGCCACGTGAAAATCAATATCGGCTTGTAAGGGATCGGCCAAACCAGATTCAGCCTGCGCCATTTGTTCCAGTGCCGTGGCTATCACCTGCAAATCGTCTTTATTGGCGTTACGGGCGGCCAGCGCTGCGGCTTCGGGTTCTATCGCCATCCGTAATTGTAAAAAATCACGCAAAGTTTCCAGGCTGGGTGTGCTGCTTAAAATCCAGCTCAGCATATCCGGGTCGAATAAATTCCAGTGTTCACGGCGCTGCACCATAATGCCTTTGCGTGGCCTGGAAATGAGTAAACCTTTGGCGGCCAGCATTTTTACGGCTTCACGGGTGGCGGTACGGCTGATTTGATATTGTTCACAAATTTCAGCTTCAGACGGAAAACCCTGATCAACCATATAACGTTCACTGACGATGGCTTTGCCAAGTTCTTGTACCAGTTGATGAGTCAGATTATTGGGTGATGCGCTTCGTAACATGAATTTTGCCTGCATTTAAATATGATGAATATGATAATAGAGATAAGCTGGATAAGCCAGACAACAGCGGTGCAGCTGTTGTCTGGCGCGGCCGTTTAAAACCTCGCCAGCACCATGTCATCGCAGCACTCATTCACCGCCGGCGGACACAACAACAATCTTACTGAACCGAAGTTTCAGGCAACATAAACTGTGGCTCTGGCAGCGCTATGGCATCTACCTGATAAATAAACAGATTACCGGCCTGAGGTTGTTCTGCCCGTGCAGTGTCAGACAACCCATCCCAGGCACTGGTGATAAATAACAGCTTGTGCTGTTTGCCGCCCAAAGCCACACAACTGCTTTGCGACACCGGTAGTTGCAGATAACCCAAAGTACTGCCGTCAGGCCCATAACAATACACCCGGCCGCTGCCCCAGTGGGCACTCCATAAGTTGCCATCAGCATCCACTGTGGCGCCATCGGGTTCGCTGCCATCTGTGGTTTGTTGCCAGAGTTCGCCTTGAGAAACTTCGCCAGTTGTAGAATCAAAAGCATAACGGCGGATCTGGCCAAGCGGTGAATCGGCATGGTACAGCCAGCGCGAATCCGGGCTAAAACTTAAACCATTGGCAATGGTTAAACCGGAAAAAACCGGCTGTAAACCTGCTTCCTTGCTGTAACAATATAAAGCAGCGCTGTTGCCGGGCGGGTTAGCCTTGGCGTTTTCCACCATGCTACCCACCCAAAACCGGCCTTGGCGGTCCAGCCTGCCATCGTTCAGCCTGTTGCCGGGTAAATGCTGTTCGGTTTGTGCTAACTGCTGCCACAATCCGCTGTGTGGCTGATATAAAGCCACACCTTTATAAAATGACACTATCAGCTGCGTTGGATCTGTGGTCAGGCCAATGGCGGTAATAGCAGCTGGCGTCTGCCATTGTTGCAGGCGCTCGCTTGCCAGCTGATAACAATACAAGCGGCCTTGTTTAATATCTGTCCACCAAATGGCATCAAGGCGCTCGTCGTACAAAACGCCTTCACCCAGCTGGTTTTGCACCGGCAATATCTGCAGCAGTTTTGCTGTTAACATCGTTACCACCAGCTGATATATAAAGCGCAGAGAATAGCCATCACCGCCAGTGCAGCTATGTTGTAGCTGCGGGGGGTATCAAAACTGATATGGCTGTCCTGTTGCGGCAATGGTGGGGTTTTGTCCAGTTTCGACACCAAAATTGCCAGCAATAAACAGGCAATAAACACCACGCCCACTCTGTCGATAAATGGCAGGTCTGGCCACAGCAGTTTCAGGCTTAATGAAAACACCGCTGAACCCGCCGCCGCAGCCAACGCACCTTTGGCGGTGGCACCTTGCCAGAACATACCCAGTAAAAACAACACCACAATGCCAGGGGTAAAAAAGCCGGTAAATTCCTGAATATACTGAAAGGCCTGGTCCAACTCACCCAGTAATGGCCGGGCACAAACAACGGCCAGCAGCATGGCAATAAAACTCACCAACCGGCCGGTTTGCAGATAGTGTTTTTCTGTTTTACCTTCGCGATATCTGGCGTAAATATCCATAGTAAAAATGGTGGAAATGCTGTTGGACATAGAACCCAACGACGACACAATGGCGGCCACCAAAGCGGCAAACACAAAACCACGGATCCCGTCCGGCAATAAATTCATCAAGGTTGGATAAGCTTTGTCAGCGGGTTCTAAGCCCGGATACAACACAAAAGCCACTATGCCAGGCAATACCACGATTAAAGGCATCAATAACTTTAAAAAGGCAGCAAAAACAATACCTTTTTGTGCTTCTTGCAGGTTTTTGGCCGCCAGTGCTCTTTGAATAATGTATTGATTAAAACCCCAATAAGAAATGTTCATGATCCACATGCCACCCAGCAACACCGACAGGCCAGGCAGGCTGATGTAATGCGGGTTGTCGGGCGATAAAATCATATCGAATTTTTCCGGCGCTTCGGTCAGCAGCCGCTGAAAACCGCCCAGCACTGAGCCGTCAGCAGACGCCATGCCCAACGTGATGTAACTCAGCATCAAACCACCGGCCACTAACACCACCACCTGAATAATGTCGGTATAAGCCACGGCTTTTAAACCGCCGTATAGAGAGTAGGTCAGTGATAAACCGGCTAAAAACAACATGCCGTAATCCATGTTGATGCCGGTGGTGGTGTAAATTGCCAGCGCACCCAACCACAAGACTGAAGTGAGGTTGACAAACACATACACGCCCAACCAGAAAATGGCCAGCAGCAGCCGCACTTCCGGGCCAAAACGCTGTTCCAGATATTGCGGCATGGTAAAAATGCGTTTTGCCAATAACACCGGCAGTATGTATTTACCGATAATAATCAGCGTAATAGCCGCCATCCATTCGTAAGAAGCAATGGCCATGCCGATGGCGTAACCCGAACCCGACATACCAATAATTTGTTCGGCCGAAATATTGGCCGCTATTAATGAAGCACCAACAGCCCACCAGGGTAAG
>JAYRUI010000010.1:0-18103 GCA_041919175.1 Rheinheimera sp.
TCTGATTCGGCTGAAATGGCTACTAGTCGTCGTCCTGCTCTTGCTGTCGTAATTGCCGCTCCTGCATCTGGGCAAAAGCCGCTTTAATTTCATCTAATACAGCGTCTACATTGGCCGACGCTGTTGGCGCCTGATATTCACCGGTAAGTTCAGCTTCCGGATCAAATTCACCAGCCTGATAAAGTGCCCAGATTTCTTTAGCAAACTGCGTGGTTAACAGCTCAGGCGCAAACTGACCATAATATTGGGTCATGTTGTTGACATCGCGCTCCAGCATCCAGCCCGCATTGTTATTTGCTGCAGCATCAACCGCCTGAGGCAAGTCGATAATGACAGGGCCATAACTGTCGACCAGCACATTAAACTCAGACAAATCACCATGTACCAGACCAACACCCAGCATCCGCATGATGTAACGCATCATAATGGCGTGATCTTCAATCGCCTGTTCGGCCGACATCGACACATCATTGAGGCGTGGTGCTACATCACCATCGGCATCTGTCACTAATTCCATCAGCAAGACGCCGTCAAAACAGCCATAAGGTTCAGGCACCCGCACGCCTGCGTCTGCCAGTTTCGCTAAGGCGGAAACTTCTGCTTGTTGCCAGCTTTGTTCCTGTTGCTCACGACCATAACGGGAGCCTTTTTCCATAGCTCTGGCGCGGCGGGAGCTGCGTACTTTACGGCCTTCCTGATATTGCACTGCTTGTTTAAAGCTGCGCATATTGGCGTCTTTATACACTTTGGCACAACGGATCTGGTCGCCACAACGCACCACAAACACAGCGGCCTCTTTGCCGCTCATCAGTGGGCGTAATACTTCGTCAACCAGGCCTTCATCAACCAGTGGCTGGATTCTTTTCGGGATTTTCATGCAGCCGTTATACCTTAGTTTGGCGGGCGGGGGAATCAGCTATTGTGAACTCTGTGATACAACAGGCAAAAAAAAGCCCGGCGTTTTGCCAGGCTTTCACCGAAGTTATCTTAGTCTTTTTTCGCCAGCAGATAATTCACCAGCTCATTCAGTTCCTGCTCAAAATTTTCTGATTTCAGCGCATCAAATTTTGGTTTGTATTTGCCGTTGACCAGCAGCATAGGAACGCCGGTTAAGACACGGTTTTCTGACCATTTGTTCTGGGCTGCTTTCATGGCGTTGGCGCCAGCCACTGTCGGCATGCTGTTGATTTTGGCATCAAAAACTTTGGCATCAAAATCATTGACTAACAACAGTTTACGGATGTCATCTTCATTGCTGAACGTGGCACCTTTTTGATGGATATAATCAAAAATCATCGCTGCAACTTTTTCACCCTGACCGGCAGATTTGCCGACCAGATAAGCCCGTGCTAACGCATTTTGCACTTCAGGCGCTGCCGCCTGCACAAAATCTACGTGCACTTTTTCCAGCTCAACACCTTTTGGCAACTGGCTGGCCAGTTTGTTGGCATAAGGTTCAAAACGGAAACAGTGGCCACAATAGAAGGAAAAAAACTCTTTTACTTCAGCTTTAGCAGTGGCTTTTTCGGCCACCACTTCATAGTGAGTACCTTCAACAAACTTGTCTGCCTGCGCAGTAAAGGTCGTTAACATCAACACTGACGCGGCAACAAATATACGACGAAACATATAAAAACCTCCGGAAATTGCTTAGGGTTGTTGCAGCAAATAGTTAATCAGACCTTTTAAATCCTGTTCCAGATTGGCCTGGTCCAGTTTACCAATGTCCAGTTTATAACGACCATTCACAATAAAAGTAGGTACTGAGGTTAACACTCTGGATTTTGATAAAGTGTTTTGCTCTTTTTGCATCAGGTTCACTTGTGACTTCACCACAAAGTTGTTGATGTTTTTGTCGTAGTCGGCGGCATCCAAACCAGCGCTCAGCACCACTTCACGGATGTCCTGTTCGTTGGCAAAAGCTTTACGCTTATTGTGAATATGGTCAAAAATGGCTTTGTTGACCTGATCACCTTTGCCTTTTACTTTGGCAAGCACCATGGCACGGCTTAAGGCAGCCTGAGTTTCCTGTTTAGCGCCGCCCATAAAATCAACGTGATATTTTTTGAAGGCGACACCAGCAGGTAAAGATTTTTCCAGGCTCTGTACCACAGGGTCAAAAGAGTGGCAGTGTGGACAATAAAAAGAGAAGAATTCTTTTACTTCTGGTTTAGCGGTTTTTTGTTCGGCGATCACTTCATAGTGTTCACCTTCTTCATATTTACCTGCGGCTTGAGCCAAAGGCGCCAACAACAAGGCTGCTGCAAACCACATCATTAATTTTTTCATATTCATTTTCCAGTGTGTTTATCTCTCGTCCATTATCAGTACGACGGGCGCGCTGATATCCTGCTGGCGCACAGCTTACACTAAGGTAAATTCTGCTGTATAGCGGCTTCAGCTTTGGTTTTTAACTATTAATAATCATACGGATGCATTTGCAAAGGTGGTTGTTGCAAACGCTGGATTTGTTCATGCAAGACCACCAGTTGTTGTTGCCAGTATCCTTCGGTATTAAACCAGGGAAAATGCAACGGAAAAGCCGGATCCGACCAGCGTCTAGCCAGCCACGCCATATAGTGCACCATCCGCATCGCTCTGAGTGCTTCTATCAGTTTAAGTTCCGCAAATTCAAATTCACAAAACTGCTGGTATTCTTCCAGTAGTAGCTCCAGCCGGTACCTTTGTTCGGCCGGCTCACCCCCTAACAACATCCATAAATCCTGCATGGCCGGTGCCTGGCGGCAGTCATCTAAATCAACAAAAAAGGGTTGTTGGTGATAAAACAAATTACCAAGGTGGCAATCGCCATGGCTGCGAATGGTTGTTTTTGGTTTAAATTGCTGCAGACAGAGCTGTTCAATCTGCTGCAATAGTTGTTCGAGTTGCTGGCCGGTATGATTGCTGAATGCGCCGTGCTGTAATAAAAAACTGCGGCTGTCGCCAACAAATTCCTGCACTGATAAGGTTGGTCTGTGCACAAAAGCTTTAGCTGCACCAAGCTGATGTAACTGACCTAAAAAACGTCCCAACTGGCAAAGCTGTTCGTCATCGTCAATTTCGAGCGCTCTGCCACCCCGGCTTGGAAACACGGCAAAATGATAACCTTTAAAAGGCAATAATGACTGTCCGTCAACTAAAAGCGGCGCCACCACCGGAATTTCAGCTTCGGCCAGCTCAAAAGCAAACTGGTGTTCTTCCAGAATTTGCGCCTGACTCCAGCGCTGTGGCCGGTAAAATTTCAGCACATAACGCAGGCCATTGTCGGCCTTAAACTGATACACACGGTTTTCGTAGCTATTGAGCGCCAATAAGCCAGATTCGGCATAAAAACCGTAATGCTGGCAGGCATCAAGAATTAAATCGGGAGATAACTCAGAAAAATCAAACGCGGCAGTCATGGGGCAACCTCATAGCATCCAGCGCGCAGTGTAACTTGCTATGCACGAGACTGCGATGGCTTTATCGGAGCAGCAGCTGATGCCGCTGCCCCGATTCGCTATGTCAGCGACCGGCGAAGAATTTGCTGCCCTGTGTCAGCTCAATCTCTGGTTCGTCTTTGTCACGCACCTGGAACTCAATATCCATCACAGGTTTTTTCGCATCAGCCGGGTCTAACGACAGGCTGATTGGAATACCGGCAGTATCTCCACCTTTAATGGTGATTTCTTTTTCACCTATCCAGCTTGCTTGATCAAGCCCAGTGAAGCTCAGCACAAAGATTTGATCCTGCTGTGATTTGTTGATGATTTTTAAGGTGTAGGTGTTTTCAATTAAGCCTTCATCGGTTTCACGGAACAAACTGCCTCTGTCACGCACGACATCAAGCTCGGCAGGCATCCGGCTCCAGAGTGTCCAGCCAAAAGCGGCACAAACCACCAGTAAAACGACAAAATAACCCAGCAGTTTTGGCCGAACGACTTTCGTGGTTTTACCGGCCAGGCTGTGCTCTGTGGTGTAACTGATTAAGCCTTTGGCATAACCCATTTTGTCCATGGTGTCATCGCAGGCGTCTATACAGGCACCACAGTTGATGCATTCATACTGCAGGCCATTGCGGATATCGATACCGGTAGGGCAGACATGCACACAAAGGTTACAGTCGATACAGTCGCCGAGGCCTTTGGTTTTGTAGTCTGTGTCTTTACGCGAGCGTGGGCCACGGTTTTCACCGCGGGCAGCGTCGTAAGTCACTGTAAAAGTATCTTTATCAAACATGGCTGACTGAAAGCGGGCGTAAGGACAAATGTGGGTACACATAATTTCCCGCATCCAGCCGGCATTGCCATAAGTACAAAACATAAAGAACAGCACTGAAACTACAGCCCAGAAACCGGCGTTGCCGCTGAAAAAGTCGATAAAGAGCTGGTCAACAGGAGTGAAATATCCAACAAAGATCAGCGCCGTTAACAGCGAAAAGGCCAACCAGGCAAAATGGGTCAGGCCTTTTTTAAATACCTTTGATGCTGTCCATGGATCTTTATCCAGTTTCATTCTGTTGTTACGGCTACCCTGAATTTTTTCTTCAAACCAGATAAAAATAAAAGTCCATACCGTTTGCGGACACAAATAACCACACCAGACCCGGCCATAAAAAGTAGTGACAAAAAACAACGCATAAGCGCCTATCACAAAAATCCAGGCCATGATGGTGAAGTCTTGTGGCCATAAGGTCATGCCAAAAATATTAAATTTTTGCTCGCCGATATCCAGCAAAATGGCTTGATGGCCGTCAAATTGCAGCCAGGGCAACAACATAAACAAGCCCATAAAAACAAAACCCATGTTGCGGCGTAATCTTTGATGCAGGCCTTTGACTGCACGTACATAAATACGGTCACGAACCGGGTAATTTTTCAGGTCTTTAGGATTGTGCATATCCACTTTAATAGGGATAGCCTGTTGCTTTTGTTGTGTTTCCACCTTGTACCTCTGATGCTGCAACTGAGCCGGACTTGCAGATGACCCGGCGCTGTGGGCGATTATAGCAGTAAATGCTGATGGATCATGGCCTTGCCTGCGTTGAGCTAGATCAAGTTCAGCGGGTATTGTTGATTATCAAGGTCATAACGCAAGTTACGTACCAGTGATGAAATTCCATTAAGTTGTTGAAATTAATGCATTTTGTTGTGGGGACTGTTAACGTTGGTGACGGTTTCGTGTAAACAATGGTGACACGTTTGGCCGTGCTCGCAAAACGGTGAATAAAAAGTGCTGATTTCGTTCAGATAATTTTGTGCGTAGAATGGCATTTGATGTAACACAACCCAGATATAGATGTAAAAGGTAGGGTCATGAAAAAAGTATTATGGTTTATTGTTTTTATCCTGGCGCTGGCAACGATGTCCGATCATCCGGTGTTGTTACCTTATAAACAAAAACTGTATGCAAAATTCAGTGATAGCACTCATAGTGCCAGCAAGGTTAAATCAGAGCAGAGTTTACGGACTATCAATGCAAAATTTGTTGAAATTGGGGCGGGTCTCGGTAAAGGGCAGCAGGCTGAGCTAAATAAAGTGGGCAGCAGTGCTGACAACATCCTTGAGTTTCACCAACGTTATTGTGTTGAAAAACAATTCCATCCGCAATTTTACGGCGATAGTATCCAGCAGCTTTGTATGGTGGTTGAAAATAACCTCAGCGGTCTGAAATCTTAATCAGACCGCCCTGGGGTGGTTATTCAACTTTTTTGACGACCACAGATTTACCGGCTCCAACAGCGGCGCTCTGATTTTGCTCGTTGACGCTGAGAATGAGCTGGCGGATCAATTTTGATTTTGACACGCCAGTTTCTTTACTCAGATTGTTCAACACTTCAATAGCTTCGGCACTTAAAGTGAAAGTAGCATGACGCATCGGCCCCTGACTCAGCAGATTGGTTGAGTCTTCTTCAGGTGCCAGCCTTACACTCACGATTTTGGGCACGCCCATCGCATAGTTTTCAGCATCAGCAATAAATTCTTCCACGGTAAAAGCGCGTTTATTCGATCGTGTTGAATTTCTTTTCAGATCGGTCAATGCCATCTTCTTGAATTGCCTTCATTGCCATCAGTTCAACAATAATGTCTTTGATTTCGGTAGCCGCTTTACCATCCGGCTCAGTGTCCATCACCGACATGCCCTTTTCTTCGCTGTCATCGTAGATATTGCGGCTGTAAGTTACACCGTTTAACACCCGTAAATTAAAACTACGAACTACTTCTTTGGCGTCGAGAATACGGTTTGCCTGGTTTGGCAAAGACGGACATTGGGTCAGCACACAGGCCACTATCATATCCGGGTTCACCACATTACAGTTGCTGACCAAATCTTCCAGATGTTCCAGCGTTTTTAAGTCGCGGCGCTTGGGGCGCAACGGCAACAACACATGAGATGCAACTGACATGGCAGAGCGCAATGCCACGCTGTCCTGGCCACCACAATCGACGATGACATAGTCATAATGATGTTCAAGGCTTTTCAGTTCATAACGGATCTTGCCGTACATCTGTACACAGTTGATCCATTGGACATTCGGGGACAGATGACGTTCCTGCACCCAATCAGACGTGGTTCGTTGTGGATCACAATCCACCAGAATCACATTGGCATTTTTCTGGGTTGAAAAATACACGGCGATATTCTGGGCCAGACAACTTTTGCCACTACCGCCTTTTTCCCCACCGACTAACAAAATCATGCACATTCCCTCTTCGTTGCGACCACGACAATTCAGCACTGCTGCTGCAGAACTGCAGGTTAAACTGATAGTTCAGTGCACAATGATGCTGACTATCAGTTTCTTAGTGTAGGAGACAACTCTGCAGAGTGGCAAAGTTTGCCGGTAACTCTTGTGCAGTAGCTGTGTCCGCTTATAACTCCACCTGAATGGCATTGATCACGCGCAGAGCTTTTTCAACAGCTTGTTCCACCGTTTCAGCACGGGCCAGAGCTACCCCTAACCGGCGTTCACCATGTACTTCAGGTTTTCCGAATAAACGAATTTCAGTATCTGCTTCAGCCAGAGCGCGGTCAAGTCCATGAAAACGCATCTGTTGTGATTGCCCTTGTACCAGCAACACTGCAGAGGCTGTTGGGCCAAGCTGACGCAATGCCGGTATTGGTAACCCAAGAATAGCGCGGGCGTGCAGGGCAAATTCGGACAGGTTTTGTGACATCAAAGTTACCATACCGGTGTCGTGTGGCCGGGGTGATACTTCGCTAAACCAAACATCGTCGCCTTTAACAAACAGCTCCACACCAAACACGCCGCGACCACCCAAAGAGGCGGTAATGCGGCGGGCATAATCTTCAGCTTTGGCAAGTGCAGCTTCAGACATGGCTTGTGGTTGCCATGATTCGCGGTAGTCACCTTTTTCCTGACGGTGGCCTATCGGGGCGCAAAATTGAGTGCCACTGACAGAACACACTGTTAATAAGGTAATTTCGTAATCAAAGTTGATAAAACCTTCCACAATCACCCGGCCTTTCCCGGCGCGGCCGCCTTCCTGGGCATAAGCCCAGGCGGCTTCAATATCAGCGTCAGACTTCAGTACAGACTGACCTTTGCCCGAGGACGACATAATAGGTTTGACGACACAAGGGTATCCAATAGCGGCAATAGCGGCCAGATAGCTGGCATGGTCATCGGCAAAACAAAAAGGCGATGTAGGCAGTTGCAGTTCTTCTGCTGCCAGACGGCGAATACCTTCGCGGTTCATCGTTAAATGCGCTGCGCGGGCACTTGGGATCACCTGAAAACCTTCCTGTTCCAGCTCCAGCAAAGTGGCGGTAGCAATGGCTTCAATTTCCGGCACTATTAAATCCGGTTTTTCTTTGATCACCAGCTGGCGTAAGGCGGCGCCGTTCAGCATCGAAATAACATAATGGCGGTCTGCCACCTGCATAGCCGGAGCATTCACATAACGGTCCACCGCTATCACTTCACAACCATAACGTTTTAATTCAATACAAACTTCTTTGCCTAATTCGCCTGCGCCGAGCAGTAATACTTTGGTACTTGTTGGGCTCGCGGGGGTGCCGATGCGGGTCATAATCACTCCATTTTAAGATCTGAAAGCGCCGGTAAAGCCGGTCTGATGCGATTTTGGTAGATTAACAAGAAAACGGGCTTTTGCCTGTAGTTTTATCGGCTTGATGTTGCTGCTTTTGCTCTGTTTTGCACCTTTGTGTGGTAACGCGCACATGGCACATTTGGGATAGAAGGCGTAAAGTAGAAGCTTCAGCAGAACTAAGACTTAAACTATTGTCAGCACAGGAGTTTTAACATGTCTCAAGCTCAGGTGATCCATCTGCCGGACCAGCATTGTTTTGTCGTTGATGCTGAAGGTCAGCAGGCCAGACTTGATTACTACCTCAGCGTCGACGCTGACGGCAACAACAGTTCGGTGAACTTTACCCACACTTTTGTGCCGGAAGCGGCCCGAGGCAAAGGTCTGGCAGAATTACTGGTGCGCACCGGGCTGACATGGGCCCGGGAACAACAACTGCCGATCATGGCCAGTTGCTGGTATGTCGCCAAATTTTTGCGATAAGGACACAACATGGAGCAGCAAACTGTAGCAGGAAACAACGGCATAAAACGTAGCGACTGGAGTATTTCTGCCGTGGTGGCTGGTTTTGTTGCGGTGCTGGTTGGTTTTGCCAGTTCAGTGGCCATTGTATTTCAGGCGGCCAGCGCTGCTGGTGCCGATCAGGCGGTCATGGCGTCCTGGATTGCTGTATTAGGTTTTGCCATGGGCGTCAGCTGTATTGGTTTTTCCTGGTATTACAAAGCGCCGGTGCTGACGGCGTGGTCAACGCCAGGTGCCGCTTTGTTGGCAACCAGTCTGACGGACGTCACATTGCCACAAGCTGTGGCAGTTTTTATTTTTAGTGCTGTGTTAACCACTTTGCTTGGGCTCAGTGGCTGGTTTGATAAAGTAGCCAGCCGTATTCCTTTGCCAATAGCGGCGGCTATGCTGGCTGGTATTTTATTAAAATTTGGCCTGGCAATTTTCGGCAGTATGCAGACGTCACCTGTGTTGGTGCTTGTGATGTTAGTGCTGTTTTTATTGGCAAAAAGATTTGTACCGCGTTATGCGGTGCCTTTGGTGCTGTGTGGTGGACTGCTGTTTAGTCTGCTTCGCGGGCAACTGAGTTTTACCGCAGTTGAGCTCAAATGGGTGGAGCTGGTGTGGGTGACGCCTTCCTGGTCCTTGCCGGCATTATTGGGTGTAGGTATTCCGCTTTTTCTGGTGACTATGACGTCACAAAATATCCCCGGCCTTGCGGTGCTGCGCGCCAGCGGTTATCAGGTGCCGGTGTCGCCGCTGCTTAGCTGGACAGGCTTTATCACAATACTGACAGCACCTTTTGGTAACTTTTCTATCAATCTGGCCGCTATTACTGCGGCAATCTGCAGTGGCCCTGAGGCACACCCTGATGCAACAAAACGTTATACCGCAGGTATCGCTGCCGGGATATTTTATCTGTTGACCGGCTTTGCCGGCGCTACAGTCGTGGCGCTTTTTGCTGCTTTTCCAGCGGCTTTAGTGGCGACAGTTGCCGGTGTTGCACTCCTTGGCACTATCGCCGCCAACCTGTCCATTGCCAGTGCTGACACCCCGCACCGCGACGCGGCTATGCTGACATTTCTGGTAACGGCTTCAGGAGTAAGCTTTTTTGGTATCGCCTCAGCCTTTTGGGGGTTAGTGGTGGGCGTTGTCACTATGATCATGCTGAACTGGCGCCGGGGCAGGTGATGAATATTTGTCCGGGCTGTGGTGCAGAAAATCAATGCGCAGTCACCATAGGCGCTGCACCCGAAAGTTGCTGGTGTTTCAGGTTACCTTTTGGTTTAGCGGAGCACAGCGGGTTGCCGCAAGGCACAGAGTGCTACTGCGAGACCTGTCTGAATAAACTGGCCAAAAAACTCACTGGGGAAAAAGGGGTTAATGAACAAGTGGCTGGGGAAAAAAGTGACCGGGAGCCGGAATAGGTGCAAACGCAATCTCTGCGCGCTGCCGGTCACTGACGCAGAACAGTTAAACGGCGCGACGGCGCCATACCAGCAGGGCTGCGGCCAGCAGGCTGAACCAGCCCAAACTACCGCCTGAAGAACCGCCGCTATTGCTTGCTGGTTGTGAGGTGATCAGCGTATTGGCTTTTGGTGCCAAACCAGCCGCAGTATTCACTTCGGCATTAATAACGGTAATGCTTTCAATAGTAACCAGATTATTGGCTGTCACCGGCGTTTTTGCGGTGCCATCTGCAGCTGTGTAGTTACGCAGCGGAACTTCCAGATAATTACTGTTCAGATTATTTGGCAAAGCGCTGATGCTGTTGATAATTTCCATACCAGTGCCTGTGACCTGACCAAAAACAGTAAAACCACCGTTTTGTAAATCCAGGTTGGCGCTATTGTCACTCAGGTTGATAAACCATTGGTTGGTTGCACTATTGGCATTACCGCCAATTTTTGCCATCGCAATAGTACCGCGCACGTTTGACAGCTTTGGTTCGTTCACAATAGGTGCCAGTTGTGCAACAGCATTAAAAGGTGCGCTGCTGTCACCGCTAAAGCGGAAACCACCGCCTTGTAACACAAAACCTGAAACACTGCGGTGGAAAATGGTGTTCTGGTAACTGCCGTTTTTTACATAAGCCAAAAAGTTATTCACAGTGACCGGGGTTGTTTGGTCAAACAAATTGACTTCAAAATTACCCATACTGGTTTTTACCAGCACAATAGTGGCGCTTGCTGGCGCACAAACAAACATCATTGCGGCAGCCAGGCTGGCCAACAGGGGGGCGGTTTTTTTCTGCATTTGGGGGAACTCCGGATTTGAATATATAAGCGGCAGCTTAAACGACAGGCGGCGAATGACGCCAGCAGCATTACATTTAGTCACCAATTAAATACAGATCATTGTAAAACAACCAGATATTAAAGAAGTGATGATAAAACGCCAGTCTTACCTGTTATTTGGTGTTTTCGGTCATTTGTTGCCAGTTTTGCAGGTAGCGCAGAGCATTGGGGTGATCACCGGCTTGCTCAAAATAGGCTTTGGCTTTGGCCAGGTTTTTCGGTACAACTTTTCCGTCAAAATGTAACAAGCCCAGATAATAATTGGCACTGTGGCTGCCGGCTGCAGCTGCTTTGTTCAACAATGTAACTGCTTTACCCGGATCTTCCGCCACACCTTTGCCAAACAGATATAACAACGCCAGCCGGTTTTGTGCCGGGGCATATCCCTGATGTGCTGCGTATTCATAGAAGTTTCGTGCCGTCTGATAGTTTTGGGTGACGCCGTCACCGTCATCAAACATCAGGCCAGCGTTAAAAGCACAAGCGCTGCTGCCTTGTTTACTGCACAACATAAACCAGCGGCTCGCCAGCTCGCTGTTTTTCGGCACCGAGATACCGTCGCGATACAAAGTGCCCATTCGTAGCATGGCGCGGCTAAAAAAACGTTCGGCGGCCTGCTGATAATACTTCAGCGCCAGAGTGGGCTGCGGCTGACCAAAAATGCCTTCTTCATAACCGTAAGCCAGCAGGTAAAATGCTTCCGGATGCCAGTTTTGGCTGGCCTGCAATAAATATTGTTCAACACCGGCCGCCTCTGCCTGGGTTAATTTTGGTTGTTGCATTAACTGAGATGCATACAAATAAGCAGCAACACTCACGCCCTGATCGGCAAGTGGCTTTAATTGTTTGCTAAGCTCTGCTGTTTTTTCCGGGTGCTGATCAAGTTGCGACAACAAATAAAAAGCTTTGGCTTCCTGCATTCCGGCGCTGGCAGCCGCTTGTAACCAGAGATCTCCCTGTTCCGGTTTGGCTTCACCGTATTTGTTGCTGAAATAGTACCGCGACAATTGCAGCTCAGCTTGTCCCGGCCCCGCCAGTTGGTTAATCAAGTCGCGTATCATTGTCACTTTATTGGCATCGACTTTACCAAGCCGGCCACTTTGATGCAGGAACAACAAAAACTGCAAAGCAGGCACATAATCGTCATCGGCTGCCGCCAACAACCACTGATGGCAATGGGATTTTTTCAGCTTCAAAGTGGTTTGATAACAAAGCTCAGCCAGTTTAACGGCGGCCTGATGTGAACCCGCCGCAATGCCTTGCTGATAAAACTTGCTGGCTTGTTCAACATGGCCGGCGTTCAGTTGTAGCGTGGCGAGCGGTAATAACAAAATGGAATTATTGTTGGCGTGTTCCGGTTGCATCTGGCTGCGCCAGCCGTCAACCAAGCCGGTAAATGGGAAAGGGATCTGGTCGAGCTGATGCAGATAACGCTGATTCTCAAAATAAATCGCTTTAAATTTCTGATCGCTGCTGTCATACACCTGCAGCACATAATGCAAGGCATTGTTACCGGACGATAATTCAGCGTAATAATCCAGCACCTGCATACCCAGCAACTGCACTAAGTCGTGAGCATCCTGATATAAGTTAATCTGAAAAGCGCTGTAAGCCGCTTTGCCGTTACCGCTTTGCAGCAGACCATTACGCAGGTAATTTAAATAGCCGTGATAGTGTTTAAGCTCGGGGCTGTTTGGTTTTTTGCTAAAGCAATCAATGGCCTGTCGGTAAAATGCCAAAGTCAGGAAATTATCTTTCTGGCCTTGTTGCCAGTCGAGTTCAGTACAGTTTTTCTGAGTGCCGGACTGCTTTTGCCATTGCCGCCAAGCGCCAGCAGTATTGTGAACTTCCGGGCTTTGCAGGTAACTTTGATATAAATCCTGGTAAGGGGGAAGCTGTTCTGCCTTGGGCAAAGTGTTGATTGTTTGTTGATACAGGCTGGCTTGTGCTGGCACCGGCGCTTTGCTTTGGCAGGCAAGCAGAAAAAACAGGCAGAAGCACAGATAAAAAAGACGCAACATCACTGCACAGACTCCTGCGGCAGAACTCAGCAAAACAGCGGGTTATTCCGCCGCTAACCAGGGGGTTTCAGGCAATAAATCCAGATGTTGTTCGTAACGCGTCAGATTAAACTGCTGCTGCTGTTCAACCACGGCAAGCATTTCAGGTGCCAGAGCACAGGCAATCAGTTCCATCGCCTCTTCCTGGCTATGACCTGTCATCCGCAACCGCATTAATGTTTCTTTTACTTTGGCTGGATAGGCGTCGGCCAGCTGATTTTCGATCACTTCAAACAGCAGGCTTTGATCAACCTGTTCGGACTCTTGGTTCGACATATATAATTCTCAACGTTCAAAAACAGCAGCATGCCAGAAATGCCGTTTATTGCCTAGGCGAAGCCAGTTTAAATACAGAGATTTTAACGGCTTGAAACCCCTTACAGTAAATTAACTTGCAATGCCATCAGCGCAAATATATGGTGGTTTTGCACACAAATCAGACCGGTTTTAACCGGCAGTGCACTGGCACAAATGCCGGATACGAGTTCAACAAAGTTGCCACTACCTTACTTTGCCATAAAAAAATTAATCAACAGAGTATTCAGACGATGACAAATATGGAATTGGCATGGGCCTTTGCCCAGCAATTGGCACTGATTCTGGTGGCTGCCCAGGTATTTGGCTATCTGGCCAAATTTATTGGTCAGCCCAGGGTGGTTGGCGAGATGATAGCCGGTGTGGTGCTTGGGCCATCGTTATTTGGCCTGTTTTTGCCGGAACTGCAAAAAAGTGTTTTTGTTGCTGACACTATGCCCATTTTGTATTTAGGCGCCCAGATTGGGGTTGGCCTTTATATGTTTCTGGTGGGGCTGGAATTTAATACCAGGTTATTTAAACAACAAGCCCGCAGTGCCGTTGGTGTTTCGCTGGCGGGTATGGTCGTGCCTTTTATTGTGGGTGCTTTGTTGTGTGTGTGGCTGCTTGAACAACCTGGTTTATTCGCTGCCAATATTTCCTACGCCAATGCCGCGCTTTTTATGGGCGCAGCTATTGCCATTACCGCTTTCCCGATGCTGGCGCGTATTATTTATGAACGTAAACTGGCAGGCACCGCTTTAGGCACTCTGGCGCTGGCGGCTGGTGCTATTGATGATGCCGCCGCCTGGATAGTGCTGGCCGTGGTGTTGGCCAGTTTTGGCGGCGGTGCTATGTTGGCCATCAAAGCTGTGATTGGCGGGGTCATTTACGCTTCTTTTATGCTGACCAAAGCCCGTGGCTGGTTGCAGCCGCTGGCTGATAAAGTAGAAAGCCGAGGCGTGATGAGTGCGCCACAATTCGCGCTGGTATTGCTGCTATGGGCGCTGTCTGCTTATGCCATGGAATGGGTGGGGTTGCATGCGGTATTTGGCGGTTTCCTGTTTGGTATTGCGATGCCACGCGGCAAAATCACCGAAATTATCAGCGCACGTTTAAGCAAAATCACGGTGTTTTTGCTGTTGCCGATGTTTTTTACTTATTCAGGTTTAAGAACCCAGCTGGATATCCTCGGTTCCTGGCAGGTGTTGTCTATCGCACTGATTATTCTGGCGGCCTCTATTTTTGCCAAAGGCGTGGCCTGCTGGGCTGCCGCCCGTATCGGTGGTGCTGATAACCGCACCGCCATGGCGGTTGGCGCGCTGATGAACTCCCGTGGCCTGATGGAGCTGATTATTATCAATATTGCTTTGAGTTATGGCGTGATTCAACAAAGTTTGTTTTCGATTATGGTGCTGATGGCGATAGTGACCACTTTAATGGCCACACCCTTGTTTCAGCTGGTGTATGGCCGGTATATGGCTAAAGCCGACCTGCCAAATCCACCGCCTCCGATGGACGCCACAGCGTTAAAAGTCAGTTAATACTGCGCACTTGCACTGGGCTGACTGTGGGTTGCAGCAGAGTCCAGTGCGCCACTTCAGCGTTAAAAAAGCCACAGTCCACATAAGCCTGCTGTAGCTTGCCTTGTTGCCGCAGTATCGCCAGGCCTTGTTGCAAAGCGGCAAAAACGGGTTCTGAAAGGGCATGTTTTTTGGCAACTATAAAGTGCCGGCTATCGTCGAGCAGCACTTTTACACCTTCCACAGCAACCAGCTCAATCCCCGGCGCTTTATAAGCAAAAGGCCGGCTTGACGGGAAGGGCGCCAGCATAAAATCAACCCAACCGCGGCTCACCAGCATGGCCATCGACGACCAGTTGTATTCATCTCTGAGCTCCCGCAGTGGTAGTTGTGCCAGCACTTGCCAGTCTTCGGCATAAGCCCGCGAGCTGACAGCCGTTAAACCCTTAAAATCACTGAGCTGGCGGATGGATTTGGTTTTTGGATTATGTGGTGATGTAAAAATGGCAGCAACATAATCGCCGCGTTCAATCACAGCAGTGCTGATATACAAATGGGCTTGCAGGTCGCGGGCGGTTTTCCCCCACACTGAGTCGACGCTGATCAGTACATCGCCCCGGATAAACAATTGCATACTGCGGGCGCTGCTATCGGATGGAATAAAGTTAAACTGCAGTGGAAAACCACCGAGTTGCAAGGCTTGTTGCACCAGAACCATGTCCACCACATCCCTGCGGGTGCCGGCACCTTTAAAACTTTGAATATCATGCACTGAACGCTGACCAACAAAACGGCGGTAGTCGTCATACACTGAAGTTTCTATCGGGATATCTACAGTGGCAATGGGTTCAGTCGCCTGAGCCGGAAAAATGAATAACCAACAAGGTAACAGCACTTTGAGCAGTTTTGGCATGGGCTCTGCTTCCTGAACAATCTTGTCAAAAGTCTAGTTCAGTCAAAGGTCTGTGTCATAAAGCCGGTTGAGAAAGCGCCGGGTGGTTGCCGTGTTCAGAGGTTCTGAAATAAAAAAAGCTGCTGAGGTTGGTTGGGAGCCTCAGCGGCCGCTTCACAACAATAACCTGGCTTATAACGCCAGCGAACGTTCCCCACGGGAAATGCCGGACACGCCGGTACGTACCACTTCCAGAATTTGGGTGTTGCTCATGGCTTCAATAAAAGCTTCCAGTTTTTCTGAAGTGCCCACGACCTGGATAGTGTAAGTGGTTGGCGATACGTCGATGATCTGACCGCGGAAGATATCGGCACAACGTTTTACTTCTTCGCGTTGATCACCGCTGGCTTTCACTTTCACCATCATCAACTCACGCTCAATGTGTGCGCTTTCGCTTAAATCTACCAGCTTCACCACTTCAATCAACTTATGCAGTTGTTTGGTGATTTGTTCGATGACCTGGTCGTCACCGCGTGTCACCAAAGTCAAACGCGACAAGGTTGGATCTTCAGTGGCAGCCACTGTTAAAGAATCAATGTTGTAACCACGCTGGGCGAATAATCCCACCAGACGGGCCAAAGCGCCGGACTCGTTTTCCAGCAATACTGCGATAATATGCCGCATGTTAAGTCCGCTCCGTTTTGCTTAAGAACATTTCATTCATAGCACCACCCGGCACTTGCATAGGGTAAACGTGCTCTTTCGGGTCAATGTGAATATCGAGGAACACCAAACGGTCTTTGAGTGCAAAAGCCCGCTCCAGCGCCGGCTCCAGCTCTTCCGGTCTGGTAACCCGAATGCCAACATGGCCATAAGCTTCGGCCAGTTTGACAAAGTCCGGCAGCGAATCCATGTAGGAGCTGGAATAACGCGAATCGTAATTCATATCCTGCCACTGCTTCACCATGCCCAGATAGCCGTTATTGAGGTTGATGATTTTCACCCCAAGGCCATATTGTTTGCAGGTCGACAGCTCCTGAATATTCATCTGAATGGAGCCTTCACCTGTGACGCACACTACTTCGGCGTCTGGGTAATGTAGCTTGACGCCCATAGCAGCCGGCAAACCAAAACCCATGGTGCCAAGACCACCTGAGTTGATCCAGCGGTTGGGTTTATCAAACTTGTAATACTGCGCGGCGAACATCTGGTGCTGACCAACGTCAGAAGTGACATAAGCATCGCCCTGGGTATGGCGGTGTACAGCTTCGATCACCGCTTGTGGCATGAGAAGTTCAGCACGCTGCTGATAACGGCCGCCATGAACTTCGCGCCATTGATTGATCTGATCCCACCACTGCTGAAGTGCGGCCTGATCCAGCTTGCCTTCGGCTTTGCCATCCAGTTTATCGAGCTGACTCAGCATTTCCTGCAATACAGGTTTCACCAAACCAACAATAGGCACATGAGCATTGATGGTTTTGGAGATACTGGCCGGGTCAATATCAATATGAATAATGGTGGCATTGGGGCAGAATTTTTTAGTGGCGTTGGTCACCCTGTCATCAAAACGGGCGCCAACAGCAAAAATCACATCGGCGTTGTGCATGGCCTGGTTGGCCTCATAACTGCCGTGCATACCCAGCATGCCAATAAACTGCGGGTCTGACGCCGGATAAGCCCCCAAACCCATCAGGGTATTGGTCACCGGCAAATTCAGCCGTTTGGCAAGTTCGGTCAGTGCTTCTGAAGCGCGGCCTAAAATGACGCCGCCACCTGAATACAGCACCGGCTTTTTCGCGGCTAATAAAGTTTGCAGCGCTTTTTTAATCTGACCCGGATGGCCTTTGGCATTAGGGTTATAAGAGCGCAGTTTGATATCTTTTGGATATTCATAAGGGAATTTCTGGCTCGGGATGGTCATGTCTTTTGGAATATCCAGCACCACAGGGCCAGGCCGGCCGCTTTGGGCGATATAAAAGGCTTTTTTCACCATCATCGGGATATCTGCCGGGTTACGCACCGACATGTTGTGTTTGACGATAGGGCGGGAAATACCGAGCATATCGGTTTCCTGGAAAGCATCGTCGCCAATCAGGTGGCTCATCACCTGACCGCAAATCACCACCATTGGGATGGAATCCATGTATGCAGTGGCAATGCCGGTGACAGCATTGGTGGCGCCAGGGCCTGAAGTGACGAGCACGACGCCAGCTTTGCCGCTGGCACGGGCATATGCGTCCGCCATATGGGTTGCTGCTTGTTCGTGGCGGACCAGCACATGCTTCACATCATTTTGCTGAAACAGCGCATCATAGATATGTAACACGGCGCCGCCGGGGTAACCATAAACGTATTCCACGCCTTCATCGTGCAGGGCGCGAACTAACATGGCACCGCCAGACAGCATTTCTGGTTGGTTTTGTTGGCTCATGACTTCGGTCTCATAGTTTGCGTATGCAAAAATATCGGCGCCGCATTGTGT
>JAYRUI010000011.1:0-18035 GCA_041919175.1 Rheinheimera sp.
TTATCTGGAAACTTACGCCAAAGTGGGTTACCGCTTGGTGGTGCCTGCGACAAAACTGGTTGCTGAGGCCGCTTTGCCGGCAGCAACTCTGGCCGATGCGAACACCCCTGATGCTTTGAATACAGAGCACGCAGAGAACACAGAGAATGTTGCGAATATAGCGAAGCATCCGAATGCAGAAAATGAAACGGGTGTAGCTATGCCCAGGGGCAACGCTAAAAAAACAGCTTTTTCACCTCAGACCTTGATGTTTTCTGGTCTGTCTTTTGTTTTGCTACTGCTCATTATTGGTGGCTGGTATTTTTATACCAGCTCAGCAAACAGGGATGAACTACAACCCATTTATGCCGTGGCGAAGCCTTTAAGCAGTGATCCGGGCGCTGAATCTGAGCTCAGTGCCAGTGCCGATGGCCGTTTTTTATTGTATCAACATACAAGCAATACAGAGAAAAGCTGGTGGTTACAACAACTGCCGGGGCAGGACCGCACTGAGTTAAAGGTGGCGCGTGGTTATGATCAAGCCGGTGTCAGCCATTTATTATTAAGCCCGGCCGCTGATGCGCTGTTGTACCAGTATTGCCATCAGGGCCGTTGTCAGCTGCATTTGCATCAGCTGCAGGAAAATTTCACTTTAGATCCGCTGGCAGATCCTGCCTTATTGCCCTATCCGCAGGATTCTGAGCTGCAATGGCAATGGCAAGCCGATGGTCAGGGCTTTTATTTTTTGCAGCGCGACGATAAAACCAAACCTTATCACAGCTTTTTTTATCGTATCGCCACCAAAGCTTTGCGCCAGCTGACGGTGAATGCCAGCGCGCCGGGGGATTTAGCTTTGGCGGTTTCACCGGACAGCAAACAACTGGTGGTGGCTTCTTATCAACAGCAACAAGAAAGCTTACTCAGCATCATAAGCACTGATACTTTGCAAAAACAGCTGGAGCAGCAAGTGCCTTACGCGGTGAGCAGCCTGGTGTGGCATCAGCAGCAGCTCTGGTTTGGCTGTGGTTCTGAGCTTTGCCGCTGGGCTTTGAATCACAAGGTTGATAGCAGCGAAGCCCACAGCAAAGCAGCGCCGGTATTTACGCCGCCCGCAGCTATTCAGTCGATGGTGAGCCTGTCCGGGCAGTTGGTTTTTGCGGTAGTCAGTCAGCGCAGCAGCATCTGGCGGCAACAGCTCAATGCTGACCCTACCGAAGCTGCACTGGTGCAAAGCTCAAGGCAAGAATTTATGCCTAGGCCAGCCGGACTGGATCTGGTGTTTTTAAGTAGTCGAAGTGGTAAGGCTGAAATCTGGTTAAAAGATCAATCGCAGCAGGAAAAGCTGCTGGCGACCTTACCTGAACCGGCCGGTTTTGTGGCTTTGGCGGTTTCGCCTTCGGGGGACGACATTGCATTTAGTCATCAGGGTGCTTTGTATTTACTGAATAAAAACAACCGCGAACTCAACCAATTGTTGGCGGCAGACGCCAAAGCAGGGCCGGTACGTTTTGCGCCGGATGGTGCATCTTTATTGTTTGGCTCTGAAAAAAGTGGCGACTGGCAGCTGTGGTCTTATCGACGTGCCGATAAAAAGCTAGAGCAGCTCACCACGCAGGGCGGTTATAGCGGCTATTGGTGGCAGGGTAAATTGTTGTATAGCAAATATCACCAGGACGGTTTGTTTTTAAAAACACCAGATAGTGACAACGAGCAGTTGCTGCTGGACGATTTTGACAAAATTAACTGGCTGAACTGGCAGCTCGATGGCGACAACCTGTATTTTTTTAAACCGCAACAAGGGGTTTATCAGCTGGATTTGTCTTTGACAGCAGAACAACCCAGGTTGCAATCGCAGCCACTGACAGCGCAACAAGCCAAACTGATATTTGCCGCGCCACCGGGTTTTGTGCATCACTACCAACTGGCCAATGATGTGATTTGGTATGTCAAACGTGAAGCCGCCGAAGGGGATATTTATCAATTGGCGGTGCCATAACCGCCTGATGATGCTTCAGGTGTTGTGGCCTCAGTGATTGTGGCAGGCCTGTGCATGGGCTCGCCAAACATCGCAGTGTTCTGGGCGCAACACGGCTATTTCCCTATGTTATTCATAATGCTGTTGTATAAAGCTTCATTGGCATCTTTGCCACAAGGCACGGGTTTCATGCTGGCAATATCGCGACGTAGGTCTGCACCATCTTTCGCTTGATAACAATAATCCCCCACTTTTTCGATAAAACTGCCGTCAGCCATAACCTCCAGCACATTGTCAGCAGCATAAGCCGGCTTGGGGCCATAACGGCTGACATTGATTGCTTTGCTCTCTGTTGGTTTTTGCCACAAGGCCTGAACTTCCTCGCTGCTTAGCTGCCCGGCTTGTTGCTGCTGCTTGGTCGCCACACTGTTTAAAATGCGGTTGGCGATACCTGGCTCAATACTGGCCGTTGTGGCTGCGGGCTCTGTTGTCGACCCGGCCGCAGCAGGCTTGGTGCTTGCTGAACTTGCAGTGGCGAATGTTGATGCTTTGGCGGGCGCGGCATTTTTGCGTTGTGGTTTTGCCGTTTTAACCATGGTCGCTGGCTGCTTCAGCTTTGGCTTTGCCTTTTCCTGTGCCTGTCTGGTGGTTACTGCACTTTGTTGCGGCGCTTTGGCGGCTGTTGTTTCCGGTTTTGGCCGCTGTTGTGGCGGAGCAATGATCTGCACCGTCAAAGGTACTGCTTTGGCGGGTTTTAACACAGGCGCAGCCACATCCTGCTGATACAAGGCCAGCAGTAACAACAGATGCAGCAGCAGCGATAACACAACGGCAACAGAAAACCTGGAATACAACAAAGCTAAGCTTAAAAGTGAATAAAATGATGCAGATACAGACTTTGTGCCAGCGGCGAAGTTCCGGTGCCAAACAGAAAACCGGCAGAAAAACTATAAAAGCAGCACTGTGTTGAAGTGTTTCAGCTGTTCGGCCTATTCGTTTGTACTTGCCACCAATTCCGCACTCAGCCATTGGGCAAATTCGCGCATAGCGCTGCTTTCTGGTCTGGATTGCAACCGGGTTAACCAATAACTGCCAAGGCTGATTTCGCTACCAAAAGGCCGCACCACACGGCCACTTTGCAGCAAATGGTTAAACATCCGTGCCGGAGCTATCGCAACACCAATGCCGCTTTGCGCGGCTTCCAGCATAGTGATGCTGGAATCAAACACCATCACCGGATGCGTGGGTGGAAGCATAGGCCCGGCGGCTTGTTGCAACCAGAGTGTCCATTCGTCGCGCCGGTAAGAGCGCAGCAGCGTGAAGTTCAGTAAGTCGGCCGGTTTGCTGATTTGTGCCGCCAGTTGTGGTGTGCATAAAGGCGTCAGCGGGCTGTCGCATAAATACATAGCGGCAGTGCCATGCCAGGCGCCGCTGCCAAAACGAATGGCATAATCCAGCCCTTCGGCGGCGACATCCACTCTGTTGTTATGGGTGGAAATTTGCAGTTCGATATGCGGGAATTTCTGATAAAAAGACGCTAAACGGGGCAGCAAAAAACCGGTGGCAAAAGTGCCGACCACACCAATTTTGAGTTTTTCCTGCACTTTACGACCGGCAAAATAATCTAACAGCTGGGCAATGCGGTCAAAAGACTCGTTCAGTACCGGCAATAGAGTTTCACCTTCAGGCGTCAGCATTAGTCCACGGGGAATACGCAAAAATAACGGGCAATGTAACTGATCTTCCAGCAACTTTACCTGCTGGCTTACGGCAGAGTGCGTCACGTTCAGCTCAATGGCGGCGTGGGTAAAACTTAAATGCCGGGCGGCTGCTTCAAAAGCGCGCAAGGATTTTAACGGGATATAACGGCGTGTCATGGCGCTTCCTGGATATATCTGTAAGTTTTTCTAACAGCTGCTATGCAAATTAACCGTTTGTCCGTTGATGTCAACTGGCGCAAGCTATAAAAAGTGCGGGCCCGGCACTTTCTATTTAACCATCCAGTTTGCAAAGGAACTTTTATGCACTTATCAAAAACCAAAGTAGCTTTGGCGCTCAAAGCTGCGCTGACCTTGATGCTGTTCAGCACTGGCGCGGCGCTGGCGCAAAATGGCGCAACACAAAGCGATATTCCGCAAAAAATAGCCAGGGTTATTCACAACGAAGCCGCGTTAAAAGCTTCAGTGAGCAACGAAGTTCAGCAGTTAATGCAGCAACAACAAATTCCGGGTATGGCAGTGGCGGTGTTGTGGCAGGGCAAAACTTTTTATTACAGCTTTGGTGTGGCCGATATGGCCAAACAAAGCAGCGTCACGCCCGACACTGTGTTTGAACTGGGTTCTATCAGTAAAACCTTTGCCGGTGTGATTGGCGCTCAGGCGCTCGGGCGGGGTGATATCAAACTCACCGACAGCGTAGCAAGCCACTGGCCTGAACTCACGGCAACACCGTGGCAAAGCATCAATATGCAACATCTGGCGACTTACACTGCCGGTGGTTTGCCGCTGTTTATGCCGGACAGCGTGACCGACAAAGCCAGTTTGCTTAAGTATTACCAGGAGTTTAAACCTGCTTATGCACCAGGCAGCCAGCGGGTGTACGCCAATAGCAGCATTGGCTTATTTGCGCATCTGGCGGCAGCCGCCGGTGGTAAAACCTATGCTGATGAATTTACGGATTTAACGGCCACTTTAAAACTCAATAGCACCTATTTGCAGGTGCCTGAAAAGGCGCAGGCGCACTATGCCTGGGGCTACCGCGACGGTAAGCCGGTTCGCATTGGCACTGGTGTGTTATTAGACGAAGGGGGCGGTGTCAAAGCCAGCGTGCGGGATGTGGCAAGCTGGGTACAGGCCAATTTACAGCCGCAGCAGTTAAAAGCGCCGCTGCTCAAAGCTGCTATTTTAACTGCGCAGCTGCCCTATGCCAAAGCAGGGCAGATGTATCAGGGCCTCGGCTGGGAAATGCTCGACTACCCGGTTGCGCTTACTGCGCTTGAAGCCATGACAGATAAAACCTTTGTCAGCGGCAGCCCTGCCAGTTTAATTTTGCAGCCTGCCTCTAACGGAGCTGCTGACAAAACGGCCAGCAAAACAATTGGCAAAACAAGCCACTGGGTGCATAAAACCGGTGCTACCGGTGGTTTTGCTGCCTACGCCGCTTTTATCCCGTCACGCCAGGTTGGCATTGTAATGCTTAGCAACAAAGGGTACCCCAATGCACTGCGGGTGAAGCTGGCTTACCAGATTTTGGAAGGGTTACAGCAGTAGGGTTACCTGGCATAAAAAACCGTTGTGCTGGTCTGACACAGCGGTTTTTTTTACTTTTTTGCCTGCTGATGCTTTTTATGCAGTCTGTTGAGCAGTGTTATTCAAGCTTGCTTTTGCGGCTGCGCTGGCATGTAATGGCGCCGTTTTGTTATCAGCATCTGAAGGAAAGCGCATGAATAAGGTTGTCAGAGATATTGGGTTGTTTGCCGTTGCGCCAGTTGTGATTCTGGGCGCTCTGGTGGCCTGGATGTTTGCGGCCACCACGCCATCCTGCACCAATGGCATCACAGCACAGCTTGCTTCACCGGATGATCGCTATAAAGCCGTGGTGTTTGTCCGCAGCTGCACTTCAGCGCCTGGTTTTAGCAGTAATATTTCCATTCTGGCTAAAGACGGCATGCTGGCGGATGGCCCGGGCAATTTGTTTGCCACTGAAGGCCACCCGGAACAGCTGGGTATTCAAGTGCAGTGGCAAAGCATTGATAAAGACCGTTTGCAGCTGAATGTCGCCAGCCAAAACCGCGGCGCTCTGATCCAAGCCGACCTGGTCTGGTCTGCCAATGCCAATATCACCGCGACTTACCAGTTGGGCACTTTGCCTTTAAAATCAGGGCATTGATGCAGCTTGTGGCGCTTACCTGGTTTCGCCTGACCCATTATGCCTGACACCACCACTTTTTATATCGTTACTTAAGGCTTTGTTATTATTAAACAAAAGTGTCATTTAGCTGGATTTGACTGCAGACTTTGCCATAGCCCAGGGTGTATTTTAACGCTGGGTAAACCTTGGAGGAGCTGATAGCAAAACCTATAGCAACTAGTCCTTGCACACCCCATAAAGCCACAACTTGCTCACGCAGATCATCAGCAGAGGGGTCGTGAGCCAACACGAGTTCCGTAAACTGCACTGCCAGGGCGATATCTGCCGGAAGCTTGCTGATGTCGTTGTTAATGATGGCGCGCACTATCTCCACCGGAAGTTTGGCTTCTAATGCCATATTGACCACCAATTGTGCGCAAGGCCCGCAATCTTCAAAAATTATTGCGCGTATTCTGGCGGCAAATAAGGGCCCGGCAGGGAGATCCCCTGAGTGAGCCGACATCGTCTGAAATGCCATAAATTTCAAAAATGCCGGTAAATCAGTGTTCAGAATAAGCTGCTGATATTGCACGTCATAGTCGTAACGTTTTTTTTGGGCCAGCAGCATTTTATTAAACATATATCGAATCATTTTTAGCACCTTAGATCCTAAGCAAGAGGATGCAATCCTCAGCACGACATCACTGTATTTTCACGGCTTTGCACAGGTTTAAACATCAGCAAACCAGTTAATGAAAAGAGCATGACGCAGCCAGACAGCATCTTTGTGTAGTTGTTGTCAGCCAATAACGCGGAAGCGAGCACGGGCCCTGTTGCCAAGCCAACAGCAGACAGCACCGCGACAAGAGTGGACAGCTTGCCACTGCTATCTATCTCTGCTGAGACAGCTATCAGATAAGAAAGAACGGCCGGCCAGGAAAAAAACAACAAGCCCATGGCAAGAATATAAAGCAGGGCTTGCTGCGCAAAATGAAGCAACACCGCAGCTGCAACAGACAAAGCCATGCCTGCAATCAGTAACTTTAAACGGCCAAAGCGCCGGCCACACAACATGGGCAACAGAGCGCCAGCCAGCCCCAACAAGCCTGTTATGGCGATATAGGTATTTACACTCTTTGCAGCAATGCCGGCATGAAGGCCAATCAGAGCGACATAAGCCCAGATAGCACTGGCGGCAATTTGGTATAAGGTAATGGCTGATAACAGTAAAAACGCCTGGCGATATGCGTAGCTTTGGTGACCGTCTGACAACGCGGTTGGCTGTTTTGTGGGTTCGGTATTTAATGCCAGCCCGGACAAACCTGAGATAAAAAGCAAGCTCAACAATGAACAGCCCGCCATCACATAAAAAACAGCATAAGCATCAATATGTTGCTCCAACTCCGGGAGCAGGTAAATCACCAGGGAACCAATACTAAACTGCACAAATAACAGGGTGCCAAAAGCGCGGTCGGGGTTGTGCATACGTGCAAGCAGGGAAAATCCCAAGCCCAGGCTTAACCCGCCCACTACACCAGCGAAAAAGCGCCAGCTAAGCATCATGCTGTAGTTGTCGAGCCATGTGGTGCCGATATCCAGCAATGTAAGCACGGCCAGCAAGGCAAAGAGAGTTGGCCGCCACTGGACACGCTGCACTAAAAAAATAGCGATAGTGCTACCCAGCAAGCTGCCGTAACCATTAAGCGCAACTATCTGTCCGGCTTGGGCATCAGTGAAACCTATGCCACTGGCCAGTGCATTAACAACACCCGGCAAAAAATTAATATATGCCAGGCCAGCCATCGTAATAAAAGCCAGCAAAAAATAGCTGAGCGGCGTATTGGTTGGTGTTTTTGCAAAAGCAGCGCTGTTACTCATAATTCCTCATTTAAAAAGCCGGTTGCCTGAGATGGTTTAATGCTAAGGCTATCAATTCATAAGAAAAATAGGCTTGGCTGCCTTTCAGTCGTGAATACTATTCATGAATTTCCATGTTATCTTGGCCCAACAAAGCAAGATGATGGAGCTGTGTTGCCATGGATAAATTGCGGTTACTGGAGATATTTTTAGCTACATGCCAGGGCGGCAGTTTTGTGGCAGCAGCGAAGTTATGTAACACAGACCCTTCCACTGTCAGCAAAGCCATTACCCGGTTAGAAGGGCAGTTAAAATTGACGCTGTTCCAGCGCTCTACCCGGCAGTTAAGTGTTACCACCGCGGGGCAACGCTACGCTGATACTGTGCGTAAGATGCTGCAAGAATTGAACGCCTGCGAACACGAGCTGAAGCACCTGAATGATGCGCCTGTGGGTACTTTGCGGATTAATTCAGCCGTTTGTTATGGCCATCTTTATCTTTTGCCGCTGTTGCCAACATTCTGCCAACGTTATCCAGGGATCAGGCTGGAACTGGAAATCAACGACTTGCACGTCGACATTATCGGCAACGACATTGATGTTGCCCTGCGCACTGGTTATGTTCAGGACAGTCGCCTGGTTGCCCGGCGTTTAAGCCCGATGGACTTTCTTATTTGTGCCTCTCCGCACTACTTAGCGGCAAGAGGCACGCCTCGTTGTGCGGAGGATTTTCAGCAACATCAGTGGATTGGTTTTCGGATTAAACAGACCCAACAATTACAGCCCGTTTTTTTGCCAGATAACCAAGGTGAATACCAGCCCTATGAATTAACACGCAACCATATCACTGATGACGGCGAAGCGATGTTGTCTATGTGTGTCAATGGCTTGGGCTTTGCACAACTGCCGCATTTTCTGGCAAAACAAGCGTTGCAAAGTGGTGCTTTAGTGTCGGTTTTTCCTTATTACCGGCCACCACAAGCCGACAATGGTGTATTTGCCATTTATGCCAAACGTGATTATTTGCCTGCCAGGGTCAGGGTGTTTATGGCGTTTATAACGGCCTATCTGGCTTCTGCTGAAGAAAGCGCACATGCCACCTGGGCGGAAAAATGGCCGTCAGTGGTGCAGTTTCCTCATCAGGTTTTAGCTCAAGCGGAGAGCAATGCCACAGATCTCTGTATTGCCGGCGAATAAAGCTGCCGTGACCCCATCGTTTCTCTCCAACGCCGGAAAACGCGGCCTGACGTAAACCACCACCGGCAACTACGCCGTTCGCCCGTTCGCGCCTCCCGCGCTCACTTTTGAATGCTCACTGCGCAGCTCCCGGTGTTGGCTTGGCGGTTGAGTGTAGGAATAGAGGTTTTGGATGCAAAACTGGCATAACACGGATTGAGTTAGGCAAATGGCAGGGTGTGACCCCATCATTTTTGATTTGAACTGGCTGATGATTCCCTTTTAGCTTGCAGCTGATGGCGCTATAGCAGCGGGGACTCGCCCGCCGGGGCGAAACCCGGCATACGCGCCATGTCGCAGGCATAAAAAGGAAATGATAAACAATGGTTTATCGCTTAAAACCCTTGTGCATACAAAGCGTCACCCATCTAGTTGAAGTGCAGTGGCACCTATGTAGTTAAACTTCAACGCCAGCAGCCAGCAAAAAAAGCCAGCCAATCAACCTCAGATCCAAACATTGCCCGGCTACGTTAATAACCCCATATAAAAACGCACAGCAGCAAAATGCTGTAACAGCTGCCAAGCCATAAGTGGCAGCACCAGCCAAGGGGCATGCAATTGAACAACACCACATTACAAGTGTTATACGACGGCAGTTGCCCTTTATGCAGCAGGGAAATTGCCTATTACCGCAAGCTTCAGCCGCGTGAAAATCTGCTGTTTATTGATGTGTCGGACACAGTGCAATCACTGCCGCAAGGCATTAACAGATGTGATGCGCTTAAACGTTTCCATCTGGTGGGGCAGGATGGGCAGGTGTGGCAGGGCGCGCGGGCTTTTTTGCGGTTGTGGCGGGCTTTACCTGGCTGGCGTTGGCTCGGCTATGTCGGGGCTGTGCCGCCCTTGCCTTGGTTGATGGAAGTTGCTTACCGGCTGATTTTACCGCTGCGGCCCAAACTTGCGCGGTTTTTTGGCAAGGCCGGCAAAGTCTGAAGTCACAGCCTCTGCTTGCAGTAGTGCATGCTTACCGCAGTTGCTCGGGCTTATCCATCCCGCTCCTTTTTGCGGCCTGCCAAGAGGTTAGGCAAAACCAAAAAAAGTAAAAGCCTGCAAAATGCAGGCTTTGTGGTAATTTCGCGCTATATGCCGCCTAATGCCAGATTAATACTGATAATAATCGGCTTTTTTCAGCAAGGTCTCGGCTTTTAACTTACCGCTGACACATTGATTAATATCAGATTTTTTAAATACCCAATAAATATCTTTGTTGTCACGACCTTGTGATACTTCCAGTTGCAACGACACAAATTCGTTGTCTTTAATTTCCCGCAGGCTGGCGCCATAGTCACATAAAGTATTGGCAAAATTCACGCTGATGCTGGTAATAAGTTCCGCTTGTTTTTGCGCTGCTACTTTGGCTTGTTCGGCGCGTTTTTGCTGGAACTCCTGCTCCCAGGTTGCGTATTTTTGCTTCATCTCGGCCAGGCGTTTTTGCAAATCAGCGTTTTTGCTGTTGAGCTGGCTCAGTTGTTTTTGCTGAGCCGCGTCTTCTTTACCCACTTTGCGGGCGAATTCAATATCGCGCTTTTCCCGCTCCACGTCTCTGAGCTCGCGTTCTAAATCGCGGCTTTGTTCCCGCAGGTCGCGCATTTGATCCTGCATTTGTTCCTGTTGTTCCATCATTTGCTCAACCTGGGCTTCGGCCTGATCGGCAATATCTTCAATATCTGCTTCCGAAATATGGCCACCAGCCATAGCAGCGTTGGCCACCGCTGAAGCCTGAGCACTGATGGCCGCAATAGCTGCCTGGTCAATCGGCGGCATTGGTGCTGCCGGTGGCATAGGCGCCATGGCAAAATAATGGCCAAACTGGCCGCGGGTGCTGGTGCGGAACAAAGCGCCTTGTCCTGCCAGGTAACTGTGGCTGATGCGGCCTACACTGGAGTGCTGGCCTTGTTCTAACGACGTTTGCAAAATATTGCGCATAATTTCCAGATTTTGTTTCAGTTTTGGGCTCACTTGCGTGGCCGCCTGGCTGGCGCTGCTCAGTAACAGCGCTGCAATGGCTGTCAGACAAAAATTCAGTTTCATGGTTTGTTTACTCCGTTGGTGGTTCGGTTCGGCAGATAACTGCTGCTACTGTAATCAAGCCGGGCCTGGCTTGGCTGGGCGTTGTCCTGCCAGTATTGCCAGTCGGCTTGACGTTGTTGATTCAGGTATTCAACCAGCTCCAGCATGTCGCCACGCCGCGCTTTTTGTTCATTTTCAGACAGATAGTCTTTCAGCATCACCAACTGAGTGGCTTGTTGTTGCTGCTGGCTCAACAGTTGTTGCTGCAAATATTGCTGTTGCTCCTGCTGAAAACTGGCCAGCATGGTTTGCAGCTGCTGTTGTTGCGCTGTGCTGTCATACTGTTTCCAGCTGAGCGCCAAAGCGCCGTCCTGCAGTTGCAGCTGCAAAGGTGAAATACTGATAATCAGTGCCATGGCCGACATACCGACACTGAGCCTGGGCCACCAGGCGGTTTTGGCGGTTTTATGGCCCCATTGCTGGCGGAACATCTGACTGGTGTCTATTTGCGGCACCGCATCAAACATCGGCGCTCTGGCATCTTGTCGAATGCTGCTTGCCGCCAGAAAACGGCCGTACCACTGGCTATCTGAACGAAGTTGTTGCTCACATTCAGCAGCGGTTATTTTGCCCGCGAGCCAGGCTTCAAAAATTTGCTGATTGTCCAACATCTGTGACCTCCAACTGCACACGCAGTTTATCTAATGCTGCGTAAAATCTTGATTTTACAGTGTTACTTGACAGTGCCAACTGGTCGGCAATTTCGTCAAAAGTAAACTGCTGATAAAAACGTAATTCCACTACCAGCCGTTGTTCCGCCGGTAAGGTTTTGAGCTGCTGCTGCACCAGTTTTTGCGTTTGGCTGCCGTACAGCTGCTGCTCGTGGCTTTGTTCGTCCTCGTTATACAGCTCTGGCATATCATCCAGATCCTGGCTCGGCTTGCGCTTGCGCAGCATATCCATGGCGCGATAGTTGGCAATGCCAAACAACCAGGTTTTAAAGCTGCTGTCGCCACGAAATTGCGCCAGATTGCGGCACAACACCATACAAACGTCCTGCAGCAGATCGCGGGCATCGTCCGGGTTGCCCATCAGTCGCAGGCCGTAATAATACAGTACCGACTGATAACGGCTGATCAGCTGCTGCCAGGCGCGCTCGTCGCCATTCAGCGCCTTGTTGATTAAAGATTCATCACTGCGTTTAAACACGTTGTTTTTATTCTCTGGTTTTGATGAGCATTGGTCGTGCTTTGCCGGAATTTAGTTGGCTATTTTGCGAAAAAACTGCAAAAACTTTTTGATATTACTTCATCCGTTTGAATTTAATCATAATTTAATTTTGAACCTTGAGATGGGATTATGGTTTTTCATAGCACCAATCCAGCAGCGCTCTGGTTGCGTATCAGTTGTACTTCTTTGATAAGGACCAGAACTGATGCGTAAAATTTTTGCTGCGATGGCGGTATTTTTGTCTGGCTGTAGCCAGTCGGTCATGGATTACCAGGCGATAGAGCCCAAACTGGCGTTAACGCAGTTTTTTTTGGGCTCCAGTGAAGCTTTTGGTGTGATGCACGACTGGCAAGGCAAACAAACCTTGCACTTTACCGCTGAATTATGTGGCCAGTGGCAAGGTGAAAAAGGTGATTTATATGAAATTTTCAGTTTTAGTGATGGCCGTATCGACAAAAGGCATTGGCAACTGAGTCAGAATGACAAAGGTGAAATATCTGGCACAGCCGAAGACGTGGTCGGTCAGGCAACCGGGCAATTAGCAGGCAATACCTTATATTGGCAATATGTGCTGAGAATACCGCAACAAGATGATTATATTGACGTGACTGTGAAAGACTGGCTGTATCTGGTGAGCCCAAACCAGCTGGTGAACCGCTCTACTTTGCATAAATTCGGTTTGACGGTCGGCGAGCTGACTTTAGCCATCCGTCAGCTGGATAAAAACGCTGATTGTGCTGCTTTTATCCGCCGTTATCAGGCTACAGAGCGCACAGTGCCGCTGGCAGCGATGCCTTAAAGCAGGTTTTGCTGGGCCTGTTGAGCGAAAGTGAGGAAGCCTGCCGTGGAGTCAGGCGTTCATAACAGGCTGCATCAAGGTTGATGCAGCTTTTTGATTAAAGTCACAAGGTAAGACTAGTGAGCGTCAGGGTAAGCATCGCGGATAGCGATAAATTCATCCAGATGACTGAGCAGAATATCCACCAGCACAGGGTCAAACTGTTTGCCTTTTTCATCGGCCAAATATTGCAGCACTTTTGGCATAGGCCAGGCTTGTTTGTAACAACGTTCACTGGCCAGGGCGTCAAATACATCAGCCAGTGCCGTAATACGGCCGGCAATATCAATTTCTTCGCCTGTTAAACCTCTTGGATAACCCTGACCATCCCAGCGTTCATGGTGCTCATAAGCAATCACAGCCCCTTGTTGCAAAATTTCATTCTGGGATTTTTGTAAAATCTGATAACCAATTTCGGCGTGCTGACGCATGATGGCCCATTCATCGGCATCATGTTTACCTGGTTTATTCAGAATATGGTCGGGGATGGCAATTTTACCCACGTCGTGCAGTGGCGAGGCCAGTTTGATTTTTTCTGCGTCGTAGTTGGATAAACCATATTTTTGCGCCAGCAGGAAACTAAAATTGGCCACTCTTTTGACATGGCTGCCGGTTTCTTTGGAGCGTTTTTCTACTGCTTCACCCAAAATATACGACAGCTCCCGTTGGCTCTCTTTAATGAGTTCCCGCAGGCGGATATTTTCATAAGCCACAGCAATGTTACTGGCAAAATAACTCAGCAGGTGATGGTCAACCTGATCAAACTTACTGTCTTTGCTGACATACAACAGATTTTCCAGGCCGCGGCTGGTGGTGAAATAACCGACAAAATAGTCATCGCCGTGATAAGTGTGTTTCAGCTGATGGACCTGGGTGAGTTTCTCAATCACATCAGCAGGCAACTGGTGATCGGGGCTGGTATCCTGACCTGTGGCAGCAATCACTTCCAGTTGCAGCTGATGTTGCCGTGGGTCGCCTGTGGCGGCGCAACAATAAATCTGCTGATGATCAAGACCTAATAAATGTGCGGCTTGCGCCAGAATATTCGAGGCAAATTCGGTCAGGCTTTCGCATTCAAGAAAGCTGACCGTTGAGGCAATAATTTTTTCCAGGCCTTTTTTATTGTCATCAATAATGCAGATGTCGCGGTAGGATCGTAAAGATGAGTACAACAAAGTTTTGAGTTTAATTGCGGTCACTTCGGTTTTGTTTTTATAGTCGTTAATGTCGTAATCGCGGATCACACTCTCTTCCGGTGCTTCACCAGGCTGACCTGTACGTAAAATTAACCTTATTTGATGTTGTTTTAACTCGGCTCTGATACTTTTCACCAGGTCGAGGCCAGCGTGATTGGTTTCCATCACCACATCAATAATAGCCACAGCAATATCGCTGTTTTGTTCCAGTATGGCTCCGGCTTCTTTAGCGCTATAAGCATGAATAAGTTCAACAGCACGGTGTTCAAACTGAAAACCACGCAGCACCAGGCTGGTGATTTGGTGGATACTCTCGTCGTCGTCCACTATCAATACCTGCCATGCCTTTTGGGCGACAGCGTGCGCTTCCGGTTCAGTTGCCCAACTGACGGCACTGTCCTGACTGAATAAAAAGTCTTGGTTGCTCATAGGCTCAGCTCAATACAAAGTTAGGTTAACTATGGCTGACAATTGCCAGAATGGCAGCTGTTAAATCGCATAAAAGTGACTTTCAACGATTCTCCAGCGATTCCAGCTCGATATTGATGGCATTACAAGAAATCTGAATTTCATATAAAGAAATCAATAGGCTTAACATCAGGCAGACCAAACTGGCACCAAAACACCATTGGCCCGCCAGCGCCCAATTTAAAAATAAGCTGAACATCGACAAGGTGCAAAGCACAAAGCTAATCACGCCCCAGCGCTGCATCGACCGTATTAACACAATGCGCTGACGTAAATTTTCAATCTGGCGTTTGGCTAAATCCCGAACTTGCTCACCTTCACGGTCGTTCAGCTGCCGGATCAGCTGGGCTAACACCAGAAATCTGTTGGTATAAGCCAGCAGCAATAAAGAAATAGCCGGAAACAATAAAGCGGGGGTGGTAATTGTCATCATAATCACTCCTTGGGGCATTATTATGCCTTGCTACAATGCTGCAACAAATTGATTCGCTTGAAAACTGAACTCATATTACACTGAGTTCAATTAAAAAAAACGCTCAGGGGATACAGCATGGCGGTGGACTTATGGAGTGCAATGCTGACGTTGTTTTTGATCATGGATCCGTTGGGAAACCTGCCGATTGTTGTGGCTATTTTAAAAGATTTAAAACCTGAGCGCCGCCGCATTGTACTGGTGCGGGAGCTGATTTTATCGCTGATTATTTTGCTGCTTTTTTTATACGGTGGTCAGAGCTTTTTACAGCTACTGGGTGTCAAAGAAGAAGCGGTCAGTATTGCCGGCGGTATTATTCTGTTTTTAATTGCCATCCGGATGATTTTTCCACCGCCGGGTGGTCTGGCAGGATTAAAAGAAGGGGAAGAGCCTTTTTTATTTCCGCTGGCTGTGCCTATGATTGCAGGCCCGTCTATTCTGGCTGCGCTTATTTTGCTGGCCAACCAGCAACCGGGTCAAATGATGGACTGGACTCTGGCCTTAGTGGGCGCCTGGTTAATCAGTTCGGCCATTTTATTGTTTGCGCCTTTGTTGCACAGAGTGCTGGGCGAACGTGGTCTGACCGCCATGGAAAGATTAATGGGTATGATTTTAGTGATAATTGCAGTACAAATGTTGTTAAATGGCATCAGCCATTATTTTAAATGGGATTAACAGATGCAAGCCGTCGTCATAAATAACACAGAGCACCCTGAACAGACTCTGGTCCAAACCGCTCAACAACAACTTGAAACCGCTTTGGTGGATTTTTCAGGTCAGTTATTAAGCCAGCAACAACAACTGCTTGAGCAGCTGACTGCTTCTGTGCGCCAACAGGTTGAGCAACAGTGGCAGCAAAAACTCGAACAACAGCAGCTGCAACTTAAAAAGCAGTTAACAGCTGTCAGCGGCGCCAGTGAAGTTCAACAAAAGCTGGAAAGCCAATGTGTGCAATTGCAACAGCAATTAACAGTTGCAGAGCAACAACAGCAACAAGCACAGCAGCAGCTGAAACAACAGTTAAAGCAATTCCAGGACGAAAAAGAAGAAGCTTTAGCCGCGATGGAACGTCTGGCTGTGCAGCTGAAACAAAGTCAGGATGATTACAAAAGCGAAAAATACCGGGTGCTGGAGTTGGAAAAACAACAGCAACAGGCCAGTGAATCCGGCAATCATTTGCTGGAAACTGCTTTACATCAGGTAACAGCTGAGCGGGATGCCATGCAGTTACAACTGCAGCAACTTCGCACTGAGTTACAGGACGCCCAGCTGCGACAAGCCAGCAGCACAGGCCAGTGGCAGCAGCAGTTGGAAAAACAGCAACAGCTGAGTGCGCAACTGAAAGCTGAACTGGCAACCAGTCAGCAGGCTGCGGCAAAAGCAGAGCAACAACAGGCTGATTTGCAGCAAAAACTGGCGCAAGCTCAGGTTGAGCTGCAGCAAATTAATGAACAGCAAAAAGATGCGGCTGCTGGTTTAACAAAGCGGCTTGAGCAACAACAAGCTGAGTTGCAAAGTGCGCAACAGCAGTTGCAGCAGTCACAGCAACAGCAGTTGTTGTTACAGCAGCAGCTGGATCAGCAGCAACAACAAACCAGCGCGTTGTGGGCTGCTCAACAGCAAACTGCAGAAGAAACGCTGCAACAGGCGTTGTCAGAACAAGAGCGCGCGCATCAACAGCAGCAACAACAACTGCAGCAGCAGCTTGATCAGTATCAGCAACAAGTGAATGCGATGGCGGTGCAGCTGAATCAAATCACTGTGATTGATCAGCAGTTACAACAAGAGCTGAAGATACGTTTACAGCAGTTCCAGCAGCTGGAAGATGAAAAACAACAGCTGAGCGCCGCTTTGGCGGAGCAGTTGCAACAGCAGCAGTCGGGCTCGGCCGAGTTGCAGGCATTGCAGGACAGTCTGGCGCAAACACAGCAGCAGTTAGCCGCTTTAGAGCAAAAAGAGCAAGAGTGGTCTGCGATCCAGCACAAGCTGGAAAGCCAGTTATTCCGCGCCCAGACCAGGCAGCAGGCGCTGGAAGAACGTCAGCAAGCCGATGGTGATCAATCGAGAGAAACCATTCGTGTGCTGCGTCAGCAGTTACAACAGCTGGAGCAGGACAGTCAGCAACAACAGCAGGATCTTGCTGAACAGCTGACCGAATACCGGTTGAAGTTTGAATATGCACAGCGTCAGCTGAATGCCACGTCAGGCTGAACCAGCATCATCGCTGGTTCTGCCGCTGAGCCTTGTGTATCATAACGGGCTTTCAGGTTGCCTGAACAGCAACGGCCTAGATAGAGAATTGCATGAATTCAAAAGCAAATAATTTTCAGCGCATGCGTGATTTGGGGTTTTATCAGCAAGCAGCAGTGGCAGCCACTTTGCTGGAGCGGATGATCCCGAATTACCAGTTGTTTGCTGAAGTCAGCGCCTTTGGCGATGCGGCGCTGCCACGCCATGTGCTTGATTTGGTGTGGGAATGGTTGCAGGTAAAAAGAGCAAAAATTAACTTTGATAGGTTACAGGAAGAGCTGGAACTGGTCACGCCTGAAGTCAGTCATTTTGATATTTTTGGTGTATTTCCTGCGCTCGATGCAATCACTGCGCTGGATATGATGTTAAACGGCATCACCCAGCAAGACAGCACCGAGTTTATTAATGTGGCAAAAATTTCTCAGGCTTCTGTTGCCAGATTGATTGAGCATGAGTCGGCCGATTTGGATATCACCACAGAAGCAGAGCTAAAAAAAGTAGTGCGCGACCATGAACTGATGGCGTACGAAATGGATTGTCTGGCTGAGCTTTTAGATATTTGTAGTGAAATGAATGAATTCGGCCGTGCTGAAGTGCAACAGCTCAAGGCTTGGGTGCTTGAACAAGGTGTCACTAATCTTGGTATGGAGCTGACGGTTCAAGCCAGCTAGTATTT
>JAYRUI010000012.1:0-17634 GCA_041919175.1 Rheinheimera sp.
GGGGTTTATGCTGCAAATTCAGTCACAACATGACAGAACAAATCTGAACAAACTGTGGGATCTGTCAGGCCGCTGTTGGCGTTGGTGTTGCAAGGTGGCACTGGTGCAGCCTTCAGTGGCAAGTTATTTCGAACCAGTGATCCGGCTGCTGCGCCCGGGTTACCGTGCAGGCCTTATTCAGGCCAGATTATTGTCGGTGCGACAGCAAGCTGATTATTTACAGCTTCAGCTAAAACCGGCTGCCGGATTTCATGGTTTTGTGCCAGGTCAGCATCTGTTGTTGAGTGTTGAGCTTGACGGTGTGCTGATGAGCCGCACTTTTAGCATCAGCTCATCTTTACAGCAGTTTTTAACCGAAGGCACTTTGCAGCTGACGTTAAAAATTCAGCCTCATGCGGGTTTAACCCGTGCGCTGGCGACAAGGGCAGGCGACCCACTTGATTGTTATATCAGTCAGGCGGAAGGTGACTTTGTATACCGGCCACAACAAGCGGCCATTATGCTGGCGGCAGGTTCCGGCATTACCCCCATTCATGCGATGTTGAGTTCATTCAGCCGGTTAACAGCGCCGGTGGTACTGTTTTACAGCTACCGCGGCGCCGACAATCTGCTGTTTGCGGACAGCTGGGCCCGGCTGAAAAAGCAGTTTCCGTTGTTGCTGATTGAGCTTTGGGACAGCAGTCAAAACCCACGTCTGAGTAAAGAACAGATCACCAGCGTATTGCAGCAACTGCGTTTGCAGCAGCAGGAGCCGGCATTTTATGTCTGTGGTCCAGCCTCATTTAACCGGCAATGGCAACAACTGGCCACTGAGCAGGGAGTGACAAGCCTTTATCAGGAGTCTTTTGGCGCGGCGTTTGCCGTTGCCAGGCAGGAAGGCGAAAAGGGCGAAAGTTCGCAAAGCGCGCAAAGTCCGGAGCAGGCCGTTGCAGTGACTGCGTTTCAGCATGGCCGTTCTGTGGCGTTTCAAAGCCGAGGCAATTTATTACAAAGCCTGGAACAAGCGGGTTTGTCTCCCCGTTATGGTTGCCGGCGCGGCATTTGTAAGCAGTGTTTATGTGACAAAAAATCCGGGCAGGTACAAAACCTGTTAACGGGTGAAAAGTCATCAAATGGCGCTGAGCGGGTGCAGCTTTGTATCAGCGTGGCACTAAGCCCGCTGGAATTGCAGCTTGATAACAGGGCTTGAAACACCGCTTGCTAACACTGCTGATGGGGCAAGGCCACAGCATGTTTGCAGATGAGCCTCATACAAATTTCAGATAAAGATAGTTTGAGAAAATATCTTGATAAAACAATTTAGTAGCATAGATTTCACAGCGCTGGCAGCAGATTTGGACCAGCTGGTGGCCCAAACCAGAAGCAAAGTAGGGGCCGAAGATGCACGTTATTTAGAGCGGGTGTTATTGGTGCAGCGGCTGTCGGTCTGGTCGGGGCGTTTGTTATTGCTGGCCGGCTTTTGGTCGGGCTGGCTCTGGCTGCTCGGCGTGTTGTTGCTGGCGCTTGGCAAAATTCTCGACAATATGGAAATTGGCCACAATGTACTGCACGGTCAATACGACTGGATGCAACACCCTTATTTAAATTCAAACCAGTTTGAATGGGATATCGCCTGTGATGCCAAATCCTGGCAACGCACTCACAACTTTGAACACCACACTTACACTAATATCATCGGCAAAGACCGTGACTTTGGTTATGGTTTGCTGCGGCTTAGCAATGATTTTCGCTGGCGGCTGCGTAATTTATGGCAGTTTGTCACTTATCTTTTGTTAAGCACTTTTTTTCAGTGGGGCGTTGCTTACCACGAGCTGGCGGCTCAAAGGGTGTTTTTTGGCCGGAAGAAAAATGATCGTCATTCGCAAGTGTCTGATACAGAGCTGAAAAAAGCGTTTTTTGGCAAAGGTGCCAGACAATTGCTGAAAGATTACCTGCTGTTTCCGCTTTTGTGTTTTCCGATGTTTTTTGAGGTGTTGCTTGGCAACTTACTGGCCAATATTATCCGCAACTGGTGGACGTCGACAGTGATTTTCTGTGGCCATTTCACCAAAGATGTTTATGTGTTTGACGCCAAAGACTGTGAAAATGAAAGCCGTGGTCATTGGTATCTGCGTCAGATGTTGGGTTCATCCAACTTTACCGGGCCACGTTGGTTTCATATCCTGACCGGCCATTTAAGCTGTCAGATAGAACATCATTTATTCCCGGATTTGCCCGCTTCCCGTTATCTGGAGTTGGCTCCAAAGGTGCAGGCTATTGCCGGTAAATACCAGATCCCGTATAACAGTGGCAGTTTTATCCGCCAGTACGGTACTGTATTACAACGTATTTTACGTTATTCGCTACCGGCAAAAACGGCCGTAGCGGCGCATCGTTAAAGGAGCATTTCATGGATTTCGCCACAAGTTTGCAGCAGCTGCAGCAAAAAGAGGGGCTGTCGCATTCATTTCAGGTGCCGGTAGGTTGGGGCCAGGGCCGCGCTTTATTTGGCGGGCTGGCAGCGGCGATGGCACTGCAATATATGCTGCCGTTGATTGCTGAAGGGATGCAGCTGCGCTCTATGACAGTTTCTTTTGTGGCTCCGCTGGTGGCAGGTGAAGCCAAAGCGGAGCGGCGTATATTGCGCCAGGGGAAATCTGTAGTGCAGGCCCAGGTTGAGTTATGGCAAGAAGGGCAGGTGGCGTTGGTTCTGCTGGCAAGTTTTGGCGTTGCCCGTGTTTCCGAAGTATTTCTTGCTGCTGCAACAGGCCCGGTGGCAACCGATCATCCTGATGGCATGGTGCTGCCTGACGGTGCTGCTGTGCCAGAGTTTACACAGCATTTTGACTACCGGATCAGTCAGGGTGGCTTGCCCTTTAGCGGGGTCAAAAGTATCGATTTTGGCGGTTGCATGAGATTTCGGCAGCCTTCCTCAGATAGTCAGCCAGAACGCGCGCAACAGCCAGCAGATTTGATGCAACTGGTAGCGCTGATTGATGCCTGGCCGCCTGCCACTTTGCCATGGCTGAGTCGTCCGGCGCCCGCCAGTACTTTATGCTGGACCTTAGAGTTTTTAACCGGCGAACTGAATGCTGCTGCATCGGATTGGTGGTCTTATCTGGCGCATATCGACACTGCCGCCGATGGTTATGGCCATATTGGCGCCAGGATCTGGGATAAAAACGGTACTCTGGTGGCGATCAGCCGTCAGACTGTCACTTTGTTTGGTTAAAATCTATTGTTGCGGCTGTGCTTTGCAGCCGCTTTATTGACCAAAACCTCCCGGCTGCTTCAGTAAAAGAAAGCTTACAACAGCGTGCACGCTTTAAAAATTATGCACTAAGCTTGGTTTGGATAGACCAAACAAAGAGGCGCATATGAACAATTCAGCCCTTACTTCTGCGTTAAAGTTGTTGTTTCTTCACTTGTTTTACCTGACTCTTATCAGTGGCTGTGAACCCGCCGCTACCAGCCCTGTCGGCAATAACACCCCAGCGCCAGTCGCTGCAGCACCGCAAGAAAAAACAGCTGTTGCCGCCACTGTGCCTGCCGAACCTACAGCCAAGGCTGCTGCACCAGCTTGTACTTTACGGCTTGGTTTTGAAACCTGGGAGCCTTATCAGTACGTTGGTATAGGGCAAAAACCTGAAGGTTTGGATATTGAGCTGATCCAGGCTGTTGCCAGGGGGATGTCCTGCACCCTTGAAACACAACACGGCAATTGGCTGGAACTGGTGGCGGCATTAAAAGAAGGCAAAGTGGACCTTTTGCCAGGCGCTTCAATTACGCCGTCAAGACAGGAGTTCGCTCATTTTTCCGAACCGTACCGTAAAGAGCAGTTTGTGCTTTTTGTGCGCTCCGCTGATGCGGCAGGGTTACCACAAAACACCATGGCGGACTTTATGGCGGCGGGTAAAAAGCTCGGTATTGTCAGTGAATATTATTATGGTCCTGAATTAACTGAGCTTTATGGCGATGAAAAATACAAAAACCAGTTTGTTGAAGCTTCATTAAGTGAGCTGAATGTGGCAAGGCTGGTGGATGAAGATATTGACGGTATGCTGGAGGATAAATTTGTGGGTGTTTCTATGCTCAGGCGTAAAGGGCTGGATAGAGACATAGGTCAGCACAATATTACCCTTGGCAACACTGATGTTTATGTGATGTTTAGCAAAATGACCGTAAAACCAGAGACTGTTGCCGCTTTTAATAAAGCGCTGGCCGATATTCGCCAAAATGGTGAATATGATGCTGTTTTAGCACGCTATCAGTTCTGAACACCAAACTGCCGCTGCAAAATGGCGGCAGTAAAACCAGCTTTTAAATAAAAACCACGTGGCAGCGTCAGGATGGGTTCACCTTCCTGGCCTACTGCTTCAGTCAGCGCTTTGCTGTTGGCGGCTTTAGGCCGGAGTTGCAGCACCTTACCGTGAGCGCCGCGGATTTGATGAATACCCCCCAGCACTATCAGCTCCATCAGCTCTTCCCAGTCTTGTTGCAGCAGCAAAGCCTGCTCTGCATCCGGTTGCCATAAAAAAGCGCTGCCAATAACCCGCTCAGCCAAAGGCACTGTTCGTTCCGCCCAGATGGGCACCCAGAGCACATGGCTCAGCTTGCGACACACCCAGGAGTTATGCCATTGCTGCATAGAAACTGAGGTAAGCGGTGCAGTGCAGACATAAGTACTTTCCAGCGGTTTCCCTTTGGCATCCACCGGCAGGGTTTTCAGTTCAATGCCCAGCTGCGGAAAATCCGGTTCAGCTTTAGAGCCGCTGCTCGCTCCCAGCGCCAGCTCAAGCATTTGTCCAATAAACCCTTTATCTTTGAGTAAATTCGCTGGTAACTGCAGTTGCAGTTCAGCGGCAAGTTCGCCAAGCGTCAGACCGGCCAGACGCTGGCTGCGGGTTAATAATTCAGCAATGGAGGCAGGGGCAGACATGGTTATTCAGCTCATTTTCCTAACTGTCGGCAAACTAACATTTTTTTAGTGATTTGACTGGTTAATTTAGCAGCAATCCAACTTATGCACAGCTGTTTTGCAATAATGACAACCATGTTTCAGTTGTAAGTTTATGAAAAATAATGATTAGATGCATTTTTGGCAGCCTGAATAAGCGGCAGTGAAAAAGTTATTCAGGGATAAGAACATGGATATGCACAGATTTATCGACAGGAGCTGTGTAGAAGTGCACAAAGCAAGGTTGTGCATTTGTTGAACTGTGGATAACTTTTGCAAAACTGCGGCGAAATACCGTTTGCTGTGGCTGCAACTTTATGAAAGAATCTTTTCACAAGCTGTTGTGAATAAGCTAGAGGTTAGTGTGATCGATGCCGAAGGTTTTCGGGCCAATGTCGGCATAGTGATTTGTAATCACCAGGGACAGGTGTTTTGGGCTCGCAGATTTGGCCAGCATTCCTGGCAATATCCACAGGGTGGCATTGATGACGGTGAAACACCGGAACAAGCCATGTACCGTGAATTACATGAAGAAGTCGGATTGTTACCGCAGGATGTGGAAATTGTCGCTACGACAAAACACTGGCTGCGGTATAAATTACCTAAACGACTGATCCGCCGTGATTCTAATCCTGTGTGTATAGGACAGAAGCAAAAGTGGTTTTTATTGCGTTTGACCTGCAGGGATGAGGATGTAAATCTGCTAAAAACTTCGCATCCGGAGTTTGATGACTGGCGTTGGGTCAGTTATTGGTATCCGGTGCGCCAGGTCGTTGCTTTTAAACGGGAAGTTTACCGTAAAGTAATGAAAGAGTTTGCCCCGGTCGCTTTGCCGTTTATTCGTCGTGAAGTCAAAAAAAAGTAGCATAACGGCCGCCACTGTTATGTGAGGAAGGGGATGTTATGCTGGGCCAGTTAAGGCGTATTGTTCAGGATGTTGCGCAGGAACCTTCGCTGGCCAGTGCTTTGGCTGGCTTGGTCAGCAACGTCAAAAATGCGCTGAATACCGAATGTTGTTCGGTGTATCTGGCTGATTACCAACAACAACATTTTATGTTAATGGCAACAGACGGCTTAAACCCCGATGCCATTGGTAAAGTGTCGATTGGTTTTTCTGAAGGTCTGATTGGTTGGGTGGGTCAACGTGAAGAACCTATCAATCTGGCACAGGCGCATTTACATCCCCGTTTTAAAGTCACTCCTGAAGTTAGTGAAGACTGTTTTTCCGCTTTTTTAGGTTGTCCTATTATTCATCACCGCAAGGTGCTGGGCGTGCTGACGATTCAGCAATCGGCCTCCCGTGTGTTCAGTGAGGATGAAGAATCCTTTTTAGTGACCTTAGGTGTGCAGCTGGCCTCAGTGCTGGTGAACGCTGAAATGCGTCAGCTCACCAGTCAAAGCCCAAATCAGCATGTGCATGTGGGCCAGTTACAAGGCTTAATCGGTGCGCCTGGTATTGCCATTGGCGAAGGTTTTGTATTGCAGCCCGCCAGCGACTTTGACGCCATTTCGCTACAAAAAACTGACGATCCTGAGCGCGAGTTGTCGCGGTTTTATCGGGCAGTGAAGGTGACAAAAGCCGAGTTTAACCGCCTTGCAGAGCGTATGTCTGGCCATTTACCGCCAGACGCGCTGGCGATATTTGACGTGTATCATCAGCTGCTGGACGCCGCGAGTTTAGGCCATGAAATTGAAGCGCAAATTGCCGAAGGCTGGTGCGCCAAAAGTGCATTAAAACGGGTGGTAGAAAAATTTGCCCGCCAGTTTGATGATATGGATGACGCTTATTTGCGCGAGCGCGGCACCGATATCCGTGATTTGGGTCAGCGGGTGCTGAATCATTTGCTCGACACTGAGCAGCGCCATTACAAGTTACCCGAGCATGTAGTGCTGGTGGCCGATAACGTCACTGCCACTATGCTGGCGGAGATCCCGCGGGTACAACTGGTGGCGATAGTGTCGCTCAAAGGCTCAGTCAACTCTCATGCCGCTATAATGGCGCGGGCTCTGGGTATTCCGGCTGTGATGGGCGTGGATGAGCTGCCGCTGATGCAGTGGCAGGGCCAGCGACTGATTGTGGATGGTTATCAGGGCAATATTCTGGTGTCGCCGGCCGACGCCATTTGCAATGAATATCAGCAGCTGATGAATAAAGACGCTGAGCTGAATGCCCGTTATCAGGCCGAGCTGCATTTACCGGCGCAGAGCGCCTGTGGTAGCCGGTTTAAACTGATGGTGAACTCAGGCCTTGCGATAGAGCTGGAAACCACCCAGTCTGATTTTACCGATGGTGTGGGTCTGTACCGCACTGAATTCCCGTTTATTATGCGAAGCAGGTTTCCGACAGAGCAGGAGCAGGTGGAGTTGTATCAAAAAGTGATGCAAAGCTACCCTGACAAACCTGTGGTGATGCGTACCCTGGATGTTGGGGGTGATAAACCGCTGCCGTATTTTCCCATTTCCGAAGAAAACCCCTTTTTAGGCTGGCGTGGTATTCGTTTAACGCTGGATCACCCGGAAATTTTTCTGGTGCAAATCCGTGCCATGCTCAAAGCCAATATTGGCTGTGGCAATTTACATATTTTGCTGCCGATGATTTCCGATTTGGCGGAAGTCGATGAATCACTGCGGCTGATTCGTCAGGCCTGGTTTGAAGTGGATGACGAATTTAACAAAGAACATCTGGTACCCAAACCCAAAGTGGGTGTGATGATTGAAGTGCCTTCGATGATGTTTCAGTTGCCTGAGCTGGCGCATAAAGTGGATTTCTGTTCGGTAGGCACCAACGACTTAACCCAATATCTGCTGGCGGTTGACCGCAATAATCCGCGGGTGGGGAATTTGTATGATGCTTTGCATCCGGCAGTGCTGCGCGCGCTGCACCAGTTAGGGCAGCAATGTCAGGGTTTGCAATTTCCGGCCAGTATTTGTGGTGAATTAGCCGGCGAGCCTATTGGTATTCTGATTTTGATTGCGATGGGCTTCCGACGTTTTAGTATGAACCACCGTAATCTGGCGAAAATCAAATGGTTATTACGCCGTATTGATATCTCTGAGTTAAAACTGTTACTGCCGGAAATTCTGGCTTGCCAGTCGCCCAAACAGGTGCGGCTGCAAGTTCAAAGGTTTTTGGATCAAAAACAGCTACTGAATCAACTGCGCGCCTGAAGTTCGCCTGTTTATCCGGGCAGCGAACACGCTGACCTGAAGATTCCTGCAGTTCAAGCTACTGACCAATTTATCTCCGCTTAACCTTGTTATCTTGCTTTTTAGCAAGAACGACCGTCATTTGGCTGGCTCAGCACAGGTCTGCTCTGTACAATAGCGCACCGCAAAAATGCAGAATGCTTTTCGGACCGCAGTGCTGTGGGATATCCGGAAAAGCCGGGGTAAAACTGTGCTGACTTTTATGCTGATTTGTATGGCACTTGGTGCGCTGGCGGGATTACTGGCAGGGTTATTGGGTATTGGTGGCGGACTGGTGATAGTGCCGCTGCTAACGTTTTTGCTGCCGCGTTATGGCATAGTGCCGCCCGAGCATGTGATGTTGGTTGCAGTGGCCACTTCGCTTGCCACTATCGTCATCACTTGTTCTTCATCAACCCGCGCTCATCACCGTTTGCACAATATTCCGTGGCGACTGGCCCCTCCGGTATTAGCAGGAGCTGCTGTAGGTGCTTTAACCGTTGGCTCGTTTGCCCATCTGGTCAACGGAGACTTCTTACAACTGTTTTTTGCCTGTGCAGTGGCTTTGCTTGGCGTTCGGATGATTTTCAGTCAAATGGCCAGTGGTTTACGTCCTCTACCAGCAAAACCTGTGCTGGCGCTAATTTCGGCTGTGCTTGCCAGTGTCGCCAGTTTACTTGGTATCGGTGGAGGCGCTTTGTATGTGCCAACACTTAACTTTTTTTCGGTTGATATGCGCCGTGCTATCGGGCTCGCTGCTTTGGCAGGGCTGGTGATTGCCATCTTTGCTGTGATAGGGTACGTCAGCTCAGGTTTAGCGTATTACGCTTTTGCCGATGGTTTTGTTGGCTTTGTTTACCTGCCTGCTGTTGCTGCCGTGGTGTCAACCTCGATGCTGGCCGCCCCTTTGGGAGCGAAGCTGACGCAGGTGCTGCCTGTACTTCGTATAAAAAAGATATTTGGCCTGTTCCTGTTGGTGGTCAGTGCCAAGATGATGTTTAGTTAAGGGTTTTTTATGTCTTCGAGTTATATCGTATTTCCACAGATCGACCCCGTTATTTTTAGTCTGGGACCGCTCAGCGTGCGCTGGTACGGCCTGATGTATCTGATTGCTTTTTTACTGGCCAATTATTTAGCCAATAGAGCAGCCGATAAGCCAGGTTCCGGCTGGACCCGTGATCAAGTCAGCGATTTGTTATTTTATGGTTTCCTCGGGGTCGTGCTGGGGGGCAGGCTGGGTTATGTGCTGTTTTATCAGTTCCCATTGTTTTTACAGGACCCATTGTATTTATTCCGCATCTGGGAAGGCGGTATGTCATTCCACGGTGGTGTGCTTGGCGTGCTCGCAGCCATGGCATTTTTTGCCTGGAAAACCGGTAAAAACTACCTGCGCCTGGGTGATTTTGTGGTGATTTTGTTGCCTTTGGGTTTAGGCGCCGGTCGTATTGGTAACTTTATTAATGCCGAGCTTTGGGGCCGTCCCACCGACGTGCCCTGGGCAGTGTTGTTCCCCAATGCTGGTTTGCTGCCACGCCATCCATCACAACTCTATGAGTTTGTGCTGGAAGGTTTAGTGTTGTTTGTGCTACTGCTTTGGTATCGCAGCAAACAGCCGCCGGCCGGTAATGTCGGTGGTTTGTTCCTGCTGGGTTATGGCTGTTTTCGCTTTATTGTTGAATTTTTCCGTGAACCTGATGCGCACCTTGGTGTGCTGTCGCTTGGCATGTCGATGGGGCAGTGGTTGTGCCTGCCGATGATTCTTGCAGGTACTGCATTGATTGTCTGGGGATATCAGCGCCGCCGTCGTGGAGAAACTTTATGAAGCAATATCTGGATTTAATGCGCCACGTGCTGGAAACCGGTCATCAAAAAACCGACCGCACCGGTACCGGCACACTCAGTGTATTTGGTTATCAGATGCGCTTTGACTTAAGTCAGGGCTTTCCGCTGATCACCACGAAAAAGTGTCATTTACGTTCCATCATTCATGAGCTGCTGTGGTTTTTAAAAGGTGAAACCAATATTGGTTACCTCAAAGAGAACGGCGTGTCGATTTGGGATGAATGGGCAACTGCAGAAGGCGAGCTTGGGCCTGTTTATGGCGCGCAGTGGCGCAGCTGGCAAGGTCCGAATGGTGAAGTGATTGACCAGATAGGCCAGCTCATTAGCGACATTAAACGCACGCCGGATTCACGTCGTCTGATTGTCAGTGCCTGGAATCCGGCTGTGTTGCCCGACACCCGCTTATCGCCCAAAGATAATGCAGCTGCCGGCAAACAGGCGTTGCCACCTTGCCATACCTTGTTCCAGTTTTATGTCAACGACGGCAAACTGTCTTGCCAGTTGTATCAACGCAGTGCCGATATTTTGTTGGGTGTGCCATTTAATATTGCCAGTTATGCATTGCTGACGATGATGGTGGCGCAGGTCTGTGATTTAACGCCGGGTGATTTTATTCATACCTTTGGTGATGCGCATTTATATTCCAACCACTTAGAGCAGGTGAAGCTGCAGTTAAGCCGTGAGCCTTATCCGATGCCGACCATGAAAATAAACCCTGCTGTTAAAGATATTTTTGGCTTCAAGATTGAAGATTTTGAACTGCAAAATTATCAGGCTCACCCGCATATCAAGGCGCCGGTGGCGATTTAAAACATCAGGCGGGATAAACTCAGGCCAATACTGGTCAGGTTCATCTGTGATAAAGCCGGCTCCTGTGAGCCGGTTTTTTTTGGCCGAAACTCTGTATTTTTGTATGTTAAAACAGAAAACTGTTTTTTTGTTACTGATATCTTATTGTCTTTTATAGCAATTTAATTATTTTTAGTTTTTTTAGTCAGGCATTTAAACCTCAGCAAAAGTGCTTGCGACTAATCTTGTACAAAAACAGTAAAACCGGAAATTAACCAAGAATGCACGAGCAGCTCGACAGCTGGATACAACACGCCAAAAATGGCGATCAGCAGGCTTTTTTTAAGTTGTATCAGCAATTTAAAGGCAAGGTTTATGCAATTTGCCTGCGCCTGCTTGCCGACAGGGCTCAGGCAGAAGATGGCTGTCAGGAAGCTTTTGTGCGGATTTGGCAGCAGTTGCCTGGTTTTCGTGGCGACAGTAGTTTCAGCACCTGGTTACATACCATCGCCAGCAGAACAGCAGTAGATTTATGGCGTAAAAACAAAATATTACGTTTAAGTACTGACGAAGAAGTACCGGAGCAGCATATTGAATTGCTGCCACAAAACAGCGAGCTGGAAGATGCAATTTTACGTTTACCCCACCAGGCAAGAGCCGTGTTTGTGCTGTTTGCGCTGGAAGGTTATCAACATCAGGAAATTGCTCAAATGCTGGATATCGCCGAAGGCAGCAGTAAAGCGCAGTATCACAGAGCGCGTCAGTTACTCAGAGGTTGGTTAGATGAAAACTGAACAACAATTGCAGGCGCAGATTGATGCCCTTGCCAAAGATATTGAACCACAACGCGATTTATGGCCTGAGCTGGCAGCGCGTTTAGCCATAACACCACAGTTACAGCCGGCTGAAGCGGCTGATACCGCGCCAGAGCTTGAGCAAAGGCCTGAGCTCTCCTGGTTCTGGTGGTCGGGTGGGATGGCGGCTGCTGTGTTGCTGTCGGTGTGGTTATGGCCACAAGCTGCGGATGTGCCAACGCTTGCACAACAAAGACCAGCGGTTTCTGCTGAGCCTGTGCCTTTAACATTGAGCGGAGAGAGCAGCACCAGGCTTCAGCCGCAAGCAGCCAGTCAGGTGCAGTGGCAGCTCACCAGTGATTTTGAAATACAAAGGGCCGCTTTGCTGGCGCAAGTGCAGCAAGTGCCTGAATTTTATCAGGATTGGCAGCAGCAGCTGGCTATCTGGCAACAAGCCAGATCTCAGGTGCTACTGGCACTCAGTTATCAGCCGGACGAACCGGTTTTATTACGGCAGCTGTCGCAGCTGCAACAACAACAAATGCACTATTTACAAAAATTAGTCAGTGTGGAACTGACCTATTCCGGAGTGACATCATGAAAAAATTTATCCCAAACGCACTGACGCTGGCTTTAGTTTCCGGCCTTTTGTTACCTCAACTTGCTTTTGCAGCAGGCGCGCCTGTGAATGAAGCAAAAAACGTCAGCGCCAATGAAAAAATTTACATTGAAAACATGCGTGGTCATGTCGAAATCAAAGCCGTCAAAAGCCCGGTTTTCAGCGTAAAAGGCACTTTAGATGAAAAAGCCGAAGGTTTTGATTTAGTGTCCAAAGACGGTATCACCCGTTTTGTCGTGAAAATGCCGCGTACCAACTACAGCTGGGGTGACAATGGCGACAAGGAAGGTTCACAACTGGTGATTGAAGTGCCACAAGGCAGCGCGCTGGAATTCAGCGGTGTGAACAGCAGCGTCAGCGTGACGGGGGTGAGTGGCAGCAGCAAAATCCGTACAGTGAACGGTGCTATTAATGCACAACAACTCAGTAACGAAGTTGAGCTGGAAACGGTCAACGGTGAAATTGACAGTATTGGCAACAGTGGCCGTATCAGCTTAACCACAGTGAATGGTGAAATTGATGATGAAGGTTCCAGTGGCCGTTTAATTGCCGAATCTGTGAATGGCGAATTGAACTTAAAAAGCAGCGCCAAAGAAATTGAAGTGTCTGTGGTCAACGGTGAAGCGGAGCTGACGCTGAACGGCACCGAGCGGCTGGATTTCAGTTCGGTCAATGGTGAGATCAGTGCGTCAATCAAAAACAGCAAAGCGCCGCGCATTAACGCCAGCAGCGTCAGTGGTGCTTCGGTGCTGAAATTAGACGCTGATGTCAGTGCCCGTTTTAAACTGGTCGCGAGCGCCGGTGGTGACATTGACAATAAAATCACCGGCCAAAAAGCCGACAAAGCCAAATATGGCCCGCGCCGTAGCCTTGAATTCAGCACGGGGAGCGGAGATGGCAGCATTGATATGAGCACTGTCAGCGGTGAGCTCAGAGTGGAAAAAAACTAACCGAATTTTCAGCTAATACAATGCTTAACTTACTCAGTGCGCTGGATGCTCACTGAGCTGAAGGGGCAGAATAAAAAACCGACGAGAACGTCGGTTTTTTGTTTTATGTGCAGTCATGTATTGGAAAGCACAGCAGGTTTGGTAGCCGCTATTGCAGCAACTAGTGGCGATGGCTGCGCATCAATGTCAGAACACTAAGCCTCAGAACTGTGATGATCAGAATAAGTAGTTCAGCTGAGCACCCAACACCTGGGCACGGTTTTTATACTCAACCTGCACACCGGATTTATATAACTGCACGTCGTTGGCGTTAAATTCATGTTCGTTGATGCTGAGTTTACCCATCCACATATAACCGTACGCCAGGTCCAGGTTCCAGTTCTGCTCAACCTGCCAGTTGACTCCAAAGGTCAGCCAGGTGCGGTCTGCTGTAGGTACCCGTGCCGTTTTGTGGCTGTTGCTGATTGGGTTTTCATCATAAGCAACACCGGTTTTCAGCTTTAAATCCGGTTGATACTGATAGGTGAAGCCCAAAGCACCGGACAAGGTGTCGTGCCAGTATTCCGGGATATAACCGATGTAACCTGGTTTTGCCAGATTGGCTGGCAGTTGGGTTGACAAAGACAACGACGGTTTAGCGTCGATGCTGGTAATTTCGATATGCTCAAAAGCACTCCAGCCGGTCCAGCTCAGGCTTGCCTGCCAGGCCCATTGAGGCGCAAATTGATGATCAACACTCAGGCTCAGACTGGCCGGTGTGGTCAGTGGCACCTGGCTGCGCTCAATTAACTGCGAACTTGCGGCCAGTTTACCGGTTTTTTTATCGATAGCAGGCAGTTGTGGCGCCACCACGATATAGTTGGGTGAACCCACCACATTGGCGCCCGTGATAGGGGTATTGGTGATCACCGAATCGCCGGTTAAACGAAACCGTAATTCTGAGTGATACACCAGTGCAATGGCCAGGTTGTCGGTTAACTTACCATGTAAACCCAGGCTGTAACCTGGCGCTATATCGTCGCCACTCACTTCATAATGGCTGTCACAATAAGCGCTGTTATACACATCGGCCTGATACAGTCCATTAATACGGGCACCAGTTTCACATAAACCGTTGTGATCTTTATATTTAGATAAAGTGCCTTCAATATGATTGACACTCAGGCCCACACCTAAAGACCAGTTGTTATTGAGCTGATAAGCCATTGAGCCTTGCAGCGCAACAACCTGAATCGCAGTTTCGTCGGCAAAATAACGGCCCACCCAGTCGTTGTCGTAGTCGCTTGATAAGCCAAAAGGCACATAAAAACCCACGCCATAGCTCAGCTTGTCGTCCAGTTTGTCGGCGTAAAATGCAAAAGGCACAGCTTCTAATAAACTATTTTCACCTTCATTACGACCAACCACAGATAAACCACCTGCACTTTGTGCTTTGGCGTTTTTGTAGTCGGTTTTGGCGGAGATCAGATTTAAACCCGTCGACAAAGAGGCTTTAGATAATTGGGTTAACGCAGCAGGGTTAGAATACACCAGACTGGCGTCAGTGATTTCTGCGCCACGTCCTGCATAAGCGTTGCCCATAGCGCTGACGGATTGTTCATAAAGTTTGTAGCCTTCGGCGTGAGCCAGACTGGCACCAAATACCGCGATAATCGCCACAGCTAAAGACGATGGTTTAAACATGAAAGCCCCTTGGTTGACATAAAGAGTTGTTATTATCAATTGATGTGAGGCGTGGCCATCAAGTCTGGTCAGACCTCAAAAGGGGCGCAGTATAAAACGTGGTTGCCTTAGAGTACAGGCTCTAAATCGACAGTAAATTGTGTTTAGTCGCAACTCAGATTGAACTAAATCACTAATAGATAGTGAAATTCGCCAACAGCAGGAAACATCTTGTTGCACTCTAAAACAAGAATGGCGTTATATCTTAATGATTTATATATATAATTTATGCAACAGCGACACTGGCACGACAGCTGCTATGTGCACAACAGTGAAGTTTAAAACTGCAAATCAGCCAAGGAATTTATCATGCACATGCCATCCAAATTAGCCACCGCCATTTCAGCCTCATTGATCGCTGCAACTTTACTGCTCAGCGGCTGTGAATCGGCCAGCGGCAGCCCGGATACTGAGAAAAAAGATATTGCAGTCAGTATCCCTGTTGAAACAGCCGCCGTCAGCCGTGGTGCTATCAGCAGCACTTACCGCACCACCTCAACGTTAGAAGCCAAAGCCGATGCGGAAGTAAACAGCAAAGCAACGGGTCTGGTGCAGTCTGTGCTGGTCGAAGAGGGTGATCATGTTGAAGCGGGCCAGGTACTGGCAACTTTGGATACCGAACGTCAGCGTATTCAGCTGGCCAAAGGCAAAGCAGAACTTGGCCAGTTGCGCAGTGAAATGCAACGTATTGAAAAAATGTACGAGCGTAAACTGGTCAGTGCCGATGTGTATGACAAATTAAAATGGCAGCTGGAATCGATGACAGCTGCTGTAGATATGCAGGAGTTGTCACTGCGTGAAACTGAAATCCGCGCCCCTATTTCAGGTGTGATTGCCCGCCGTTATGTCAAAGTGGGGCAACTGATCACTGAATATTCATCAAAAGCATTGTTTCATGTGGTGTCACAACAGCGGTTAGAGGCGGTGATTAACCTGCCGGAGCACCAGTTACAACGCGCCAAAGTAGGTCAGACGGCTTACCTGAACTTTGCCGGTATGCCACAACAACAAGCCAAAATTGTACGGATCTCCCCGGTGGTGGATGCAACCTCGGGTACAGCCCGTGTCACCATTGGTATTGATAACAAAGATTTAAGCTTAAAAGCCGGTATGTTTGCCCAGGTTGAACTGCAATATGATGCAAAAGCTGCGGCTTTGTTGGTGCCAAAACGTGCAGTGCTGGCGATGGACAACTCCAGTTCAGTCTTTGTGGTTAACGACGGTAAAGTCAGCCGTAAAGTGGTGAAAACCGGTTATGAATCAGACGCTGCTGTTGAAGTGCTGGAAGGCCTTGCTGAAGGCGACCAGGTGGTCACAGCAGGCCAGGCCAGCCTGAAAGATCAAAGTCTTGTCAACGTGGTGAACAACCACAGCTAATCCCACATTCCACTGTCGCGGGCCTCTGGGCCCGCGCTGTCTTAAAACTAAAACTACAGGAAGAACACAATGAAACTGGTGGATTTGGCAGTTGCCCGCCCCGTAACCATGTGGATGTTTACGCTTGGCATTATGTTGTTTGGTCTGGTGGCGATGGCGCGACTGGCCGTGAATTTATTACCGGATTTATCTTATCCCACACTCACTATCCGCACTGAATATCAGGGCGCGGCACCTGCTGAAGTTGAACAGCTGGTCAGCAAACCCATCGAGGAAAGTGTCGGTATTGTGAAAGGCATTCGTAAAGTGCAGTCGGTATCCCGCGCCGGCCGCTCTGATGTCATTATGGAATTTGAATGGGGCACAGACATGGATCTGGCTGGCCTCGAAGTGCGGGAAAAACTGGATGTGTTGCTGCTGCCACTCGATATCAAAAAGCCACTGTTGCTGCGCTTTAACCCAAATTTAGACCCGATAGTGCGGCTGGCGTTAACCCGCAATGACGTCAAAGAGCAGCTGTCAGAAGCTCAGCTGGTGGCGCTGCGTACTTTTGCCGATGAAGATTTACGCCGCAAAATGGAAGCGCTGACCGGTGTTGCCGCTGTACGGCCGGACGGTGGTTTAACCCAGGAAATCCAAATTCTGGTAGATAACGAAAAACTCAGTCAGCTGAATCTGGATATCAGCACAGTAAATGAAAGGCTGACTGCACAAAACCTCAATCAGTCCGGTGGGCGTTTAGAAACTGCCGCCCATGATTATCTGGTGCGTACTATCAACCAGTTCGCCAGCCTGGAAGAAATGCGTAATTTGTATATTGCCACCGTCAATGGCAGCCATGTGCGCCTGAGTGATATTGCCGAAGTGCGGGACGGTTATGTGGATCGTCAAAGCATTACTTATGTAAACGGCCAGCAAGCCATTGAAATTGCGATTTATAAAGAAGGTGACGCTAATACGGTTCAGGTTGCCAGAACTGTGATTGCTCAGCTGGAAAATCTGCGTAAAAACCTGCCATCGGGCTATGAACTGACGCTGGTGTATGACCAGTCGGTCTTTATCAGCGACGCTATTGCCGAAGTCAAATCTTCGGCCTGGCAAGGTGGTTTACTGGCGATGCTGGTGCTGTATCTGTTCCTGCGCAATGCCTGGACCACGCTGGTGATTTCAATTTCTATTCCACTATCGGTGATTGCCACTTTTAACCTGATGTACGCCCAGGAAATCAGCCTGAATATCATGAGTTTAGGTGGTATAGCGCTCGCCATTGGTATGCTGGTGGATAACGCTATTGTGGTGCTGGAGAACATCGCCCGTTATAAAGAGCAGGGCATGTCGGCGCTGGAAGCCGCAAAAAAAGGCGCCAGTGAAGTGTCGATGGCCATTACTGCCTCCACTCTGACCACAGTTGCGGTATTT
>JAYRUI010000013.1:0-16964 GCA_041919175.1 Rheinheimera sp.
ATGGATCCTTTGATATTGCAGAGGGATCCGCAAAGGTAATAAACGTTCGTCATAGGGCACATCAGAAGGTTGAGCGCTGCTTTGCTGAAGCAGTGAACTGTGGCTTATCGATAGCAATTTGTTTTTTAGCGTGCTAACTTCTTGTTTTAACATTGAATTTTCGTTATGTAACAATTCAATCCTGGCCAACAGTTTATCATGCTCATTACGTAACGACTTGGCGATGACTAATTCAGCCTGACGTTTTTGTCGATATTTACGCTGCCGTTCAGCATTGGTAAGAGCCATACATGAACCCGTTGCTTAAGTTTTTCGCGAAGTATAGTTCAAAGGTTACGTAACGAGTAGTTTTTTAATGAAGTGCACAATGTCTTGTTCTAAGCCGACAATTACCGAACAGGATGTTATGTTTCAGACCTCTGGTTGTTTAAAACGCATTTTGGTATTTAAATGTACGAATAACTACATCACGCAAACAATAAAGCGGCTGAATATCGAATGAGCCACATTTTGTTCTGTGGATCCAATATTAGGTAAAAGCCAAGAAAAAGAAGATAACTATTTGTTTTTAATTGAATTTGTTGTATTTGGCTGTATGTTTATTATATCTCATAATGTATATTATGTTAAATTGCATTATGAAGATGCGGCAGCATCAACTGGTGCCGGATTCCCCATCAGACCCTTGTCAGGTTTAAGTCTCCCCATAAGGTTTTGTTCTTAATTAATATTTTTTACTTTTCGGGTTGTTGCCGGCGTTGAGCCGGCTACGCCTCTTTATGCTTGCCGTGCTTTGCTTACAGCAAGATATAGTCGTTTTGTTGTGTGATGCCCTGGTGTGGCTCGATACTCAGTTTGATATAACGCCCGTCAAGCTGGTCTATGGCAATACAATCATCGACATCCCAGAGATTATCTGTGTGTGGTTTTCCCCACTCTGTGGCTAACTGGGTTGCCAAGATGGTTTTGCCTTTTTGTTTGGCTGACACTTTATCTTCGGCAACCACCAGTAAATAACTGTGTTCCTCGCCAAAATGACCGGCCTGGTAACCACCCAGATTAATAAAAAACAATCTGGGTTCTTTGGCTGCCGGCGCCTCGTTGCTCAGGCTGATTTTGTAGTTATCTACACCATCTACCGCCATCCAGGAATCAATATGCAAACCTTCGGCTGTGCCAAACCATTCCTGGCGTAATTGCGGATACAGCTGTGGCAAATTTTCACCACAAACAAACACCACATCATGGACTTCAATTTTGGCCTTTGGATGACGGCCACCCAACATCACGACATACAGCAACAGTAACTCCTGAAAATCAACGTCCCCAAAATCCACATCTGTTGTTACAAATAGATCGCTATTGCGTTTCCATAATCGAATTATTTTACAGATATTGGGGTCTTTTATAACAAAAACGACTAAAAAACGAATGAATAAAGCCAAAATAAACTGAAATGTTTATATTGTATACAATATTCCGTGTGTTAATTTAATTCAGCCTGCGCAGGCAACACAACTATAACGATTACTCACAGGAAGGAACATGCTTTTATGACATCTCATCTGAAGCTGCTGCCACTTTTGCTTGGCAGTGGTTTGGTTATGGCGCAGGAACAAGTGCAATTGACCCATCCGGGTCAAATCAGCCTTGATTTACAGCGCCAGCATTTAACTGAACGATTACATCAGGCACAACATCAACCCCAAACCAAAATCACAGTGCAGCAGCCGCGCATTATGTCCCCTGCCGAATTTGAAAAAGTGCAGGCAAAAATTGATGCAGATAAACGCGGCATCGCTCTGTCGTCAAAGTGGCAACCAGAATCTGACCGGGCTTTTTTGCAAGCGGATAACCATCTTAAAAATGGCAAATACCCCCTGCAAAGCCCCAATGCCACCTCATCGGCTTTGGCTGCAGGTTGTAACAGCCCTGCTGACTTGCTTGGTTTATATGGTAATGACTTAGTCAGCGCTATTAGTAACAGCAGTCTGACCGGCTGTTTATATAAGTTTTATGATCAGAGTTTTGTCGGTACTGCGCATTTTTCTGATGCTAAAATTTTGACCATTGCTACTGCAATAAACCAACAACTGGCAGGCTTTGATGGCTCAGACGCCAGTGGTGCTGTGGTGCTTGAAAAGCTGGTCACTTACCTGCGTGCTATGCACTGGGCTGAATCATCAACAGGCCGTACTTTTGCTTCCGGTTATAAAACTCAGCTACAACAAGCATTTAGCCAGTATTTTGCCGGTGAGCATTTTGTGAACTTTACCGGTACCAGTTCGCGCAATTATTTCCTGCGTTATGAAATGCTGATTTTAGTGCGAAGCTCAGGCATTGACGCTCTGCAGTTCCTGCCGCGTTTTAGTAAAGCGCTGCAAGGGTATGCCAGCACAGTCAGCCGTGCTAATGACTGGGGTGTTGCTTATGAAGAAAACGGCATGACACAAATTCTCACCCATTATTTTAATGCGGTGAATATGGGTGGCGCGGAACTTGAGCAAACGCTGGCCGCGAATCCGCAAATAGTGACCCGCTTGCGCGATTTTGTGATGACGGATGGTCAATGGCTGTTGGGTCATACCCGTGAGTATCAGCTTAATGACGCAGTGTCTGAGCTTGGGCGTTTGCTGAAAATGGGTGGTACTGTGGCCGCAACAGTGCGCCCTGCCATTGCGCATATTCTGACAAATTACAGCTACGGCGGCACAGGTTCACAAGCCTGGGTAAATGCTCAGGGCATGGTCAAAGCCTACGACAGCGCCAATTGCGCTATCTATGGCAATGCGTGTGACTTTAATCTGGAAAGCACCGTGTTATCAGGCAGTCATCAGTGTGGTCCTACGCTGAAACTCAGATATCAGGGCCACATCAGCGCACCTAATCTGGCCGGTATCTGTAGCAAACTGGCTGCGGAAGAAACGCTGTTCCATCAAACCTTTAGCACCAACTCCAATACGCCTGTTGCCAATGACAACAACACAGCCCTGGAAATGGTGATCTTTAAATCTTCAACGGATTATCAGAATTATGCCGGGCAGTTTTTTGGTATTGATACCAACAACGGCGGCATGTATTTAGAAGGCACCCCTTCAGATCCAAACAATCAGGCGCGTTTTATTGCTTATCAGGCCACCTGGTTGTTGCCTGCTTTTGTGGTCTGGAACTTAGAACACGAATATATCCATTATCTGGATGCGCGTTTTAACCAATGGGGCAGCTTTAGTGATCAGCCAGCCAATTCAGTCTGGTGGGGCGAAGGTTTAGCGGAGTATTTGTCGCAACCGGTAACCAACCCTAATGCCTTAGCGGCGGCGCCAAATAAAAGTTATCAGCTTAGTGAGTTATTCCAGACGACCTACGCCAATAGCAATACAGCCCGCACTTATCACTGGGGTTACCTGGCGGTACGTTTTATGTTTGAACGCCACCGTGCCGATATTGACCAGCCGTTGTTACCTACCTTAAGGGCTGCAAAATACGCCATTTCTGATGCGCCTTGCAGCTTTGAATGGGGCTGGCGCTATAAACCAGACGCTATCGCCAATAACTGGAGCTGGTTGTATGACGACAGCGAATGGGGCTCTGGCAACTGGGTATGGACTTGTGGCCAGCAAAAAGTCGATTTAGCTGAATTGCCGCCTCATACCCCCTATCAGGACATTTTACAAAGCTGGGGCAACAACTTTGATGGCGAATTCCATCAATGGCTGGATTGTGTGGTTGCAGGTAAAGGTATTTGCCAACAAACGCCGCAGCGAGCTGCCGACTTAGATAAAAACGGCGCTGTAGATAAACGTGATATCGAGCAGTTTAACCTACGGCTACGCACAAAAACCGACTTAACGCCGGAGCTTGATTTTAACCTCGACAAATTGATTGACCAGCGTGACGTGCCGGCTATGAGCAAACTTTGTGATTTACCACGCTGCGCTATTGCAGTCTAAATACCGGAATAACAGGAATTAACCTTATGAAAATATTTAAAAATACCTTTTTCAGCCTGATGGCTGGTGCTTGTTTAACTTTATTAAGTTCAGCGGCCAATGCCACGCTGATCAGCATCGAAACTGACAAACAACAATACCAGACCGGCGACACTGTTACCGCCTGGATTAAAGTGAACAACGCCAGTGAAACCCTGACTGGTTTTTTCCTGGCGCTGCAGTATCAGCCAGCGCAGTTATGGCTGCAAAGCTGGAACTTTGGCAATGGTTTTGATGATGGTTTAGGTTCTTACCCTTATGCGGCTAATGATTTGATCAATGGCAAATTGTCATTGGAAGAATATGCCGACTGGGCTGTGGATATGGACGCCTTAATGGCGCAACAGCAAGGTGGTTTTGTGTTGGCGATGCTGAAGTTTACCGCATCAACGGCCGGTAATTTTGTGCTGAATCTGGATGCAAATTACCTTGGGTTATTGGGCCAGAGTGGCGATATGCTGACCCCTGACTGGAATGGGGTCAGTATTGATGTGCAAAACCCTGCGTCAGTGCCGGCACCTGCGCCCGCTGTGCTGATGCTGACTTCCTTGCTGTTACTTGGCGCCAGCCGTCGTTTTGCCGGCAAAAAATAACAATAGCAACTTAAATTTGTCTGGCTGACACTCAGCCAGACTCATTCAAGCGGGCTAATTTAAACAGACCAATTTAAGCAGGTTAACTCAGGCAAAAAACTGTGCTGATAAAAGCGATGGTTGACCCCGGCGCTTACTAAACACAGATGACTCGCCCATGATGTTTTGCTGTTCTCTTTAAAAAACACCAGCTGATTGCTGGTGTTTTTGTTAATTGATAACAGCCGCCATTGCTAATGTTATTTATCAGCCGGATTTAGAAAAACTGGTTTTGCTAAAAAACATGCCCTGCTGGCAATCTGTTGGTACTGGTTCGCCTTGTTGGTAAATGCGTATTTGATCAAAGCTGTTTTTATCCAGCTGTTTAATGGTGAGCTGCTCAAACTCGCCCGCCACTTGCGCTATATAGTTGCCCTGAGACGAAACGGCATCAATATCCGCCCGATGGCTGTCTACCACGGCGTTGATGCGCTGGCTGAATTCGGCCTGAGCCTTCAGTAGTTCAGGATCCGGCCCACCTTGTTGCCAGGCCTGTTGTTCTATCTGGCTGCTGAGCTTTTCCAGCGTCTTACTTTGTTTGTTCAGTTCTGCTTCCATTTGTTGCAGCGGCAGTTCCAGCCGTTGCATTTGTTGCTCTGCCAGCTGCAGCTCGTGGTAAAGCTGCACTTCTTTTGGCGTCAGCGCGCGCTCAGACTGCACTTTGCAGTCTTTAAGCACCTGCATTTGATAGGCTTCAGCAGTTACTGCTGTTGATGTGGTGGTATTGGCGATAGCTGCATTACTGCAAGCCGCTGTTTGACTTAAAGCCGACAGCACAAACAGGCTCAGCAGATATTTGACGCGAGGTTGAGTTAACATAACAGGCTCCGGACTTGGGTTACATTCTGGTTGATACAGACATAGTCGGAGCAGCTGTCTAAAAAGTTGTTTGATACCTGATAAAAGTTGACGATATTTTTTCAGCGCAATTTTAAGTAGAAAAACCACCTCCATAGGCGGTGGTTTTAAATTGACAATAAAAAAGCCTGACGAGCGCAGGCTTTTAATCATGTAAAGATTGAATGCAAGATGAGCTTAAAGGGGGGCGTTTTTTACCGTGGCACCCTCTCCACTCTCTTAAACCCCTTTCACTGGCTTTATCAGCTGCTCACCCTTTTATACTGACGATATTCTGGTTTCCAGAAATTCGCATCGATTTTTTTCTGCAAACTTTCGTCGTCAAGCTCCAGTGCGTGGCCTTGTTGCATCGCAACTTTTGCCACTTCAAACGCGATTTTTTTCGACAGTTCCGCCAGTTGGGTTAATGGTGGCAATAAACCACCCTCGCCTGTATTGGCAAGCGGTGAAGCGGCAGCCAGGGTTTCGCTGGCGATTCTGAGCATATCATCACTGATGCGTCTGGCTTTGACAGCCAATACACCCAGGCCAATACCAGGGAAAATGTAGCTATTGTTGCACTGCGCCACAGGATATGTGTTGCCTTGATATTCAATAGGTTTAAACGGGCTTCCGGTGGCGATAATCACCTGGCCTTCGGTCCATTCAATAATTTTTTCCGGTCTGGCTTCAATCTGCTTAATTGGGTTACTGAGCGGCATAATAATCGGCAGAGCACAGTGCTTTTTCATCGCTTTCACCACAGCTTCGGTAAACAAACCTGCCACACCGGACACACCAATTAAAATATCCGGTTTGGCGCAGTTCATTACATCGCGCAACGAGGCGTAATCACCACTAAAAGACCAGTCGGCAATAGCATCTTTTTGCTGTACCAGCGCTTGCTGGAAGTCACGTAAGTCGCTCATGCCCTCGGTCAGTAAACCAAAACGGTCCACCATATACACCTGACTACGCGCCTGGGCATCCGTTAAACCTTCCGACACCATCTGGCTGATGACCTGCTCGGCGATACCACAACCGGCTGAACCTGCACCCACAAACACCACTTTCTGGCTGGATAATTTCTGACCTTTTGAACGACAGGCCGCCAATAAAGTGCCGACAGTCACAGCAGCAGTGCCCTGAATGTCATCGTTAAAACAGCAGATCTGGTCGCGGTAGCGTTTTAACAACGGCATGGCATTCGGCTGGGCGAAGTCTTCAAACTGCACCATGGCCTCAGGCCAGCGGCGTTTCACAGCTTTGATAAATTTATCAACAAATTCATAGTATTCATCACCTGTAATGCGGCGATGACGGTTGCCCATGTAATAAGGGTCATTCAGCAGTTTTTCGTTGTTGGTGCCTACATCGAGGCACACCGGTAAGGTATAAGCCGGGCTGATGCCACCACAAGCTGTGTACAGAGACAGCTTACCAATCGAAATGCCCATACCGCCAATGCCCTGGTCGCCAAGACCCAGCACCCGCTCACCGTCGGTGACGACAATGACTTTGACTTTTTTCTTGGTGGCGCTTCTGAGCACATCATCAAGCTGGTCGCGGTCGCTGTAAGAAATAAACAAACCACGGGCACTGCGGTAAATATCAGAAAATCGCTCACAGGCATCACCCACAGTCGGGGTGTAAATAATGGGCAACATTTCTTCGATATGGTTTTGCAATAAACGGTGAAACAAAGTTTCGTTGTTGTCCTGCACCACGCGCAGATAAATATGTTTGTTGATGGGTTCTTCAAAAGATGAATATTGCATGTAAGCCCGGGCGGCCTGCTCTTCAATGCTTTCATACCGTGGTGGCAATAAACCTGTCAGGTTAAACGCAGCCCGCTCTTCACGGCTAAAAGCACTGCCTTTGTTCAACAAAGGTGTTTCTAACAACGCCGGGCCGGCGTAAGAAATGTACAACGGGGTATTTTGCTCTGATTGACGCATAAAAATCCTGATCTGGTGGCCATCTGGCGGAGAATTACCGAGAGTTTACCTGTTGTAGCGCCCCGTAGTAAAATTTCATCCAACTGGTCGGACTTTTGCGTGAAAGCGCTACAAATGGTTCACATCGTTGTTTTATGTTGTTTTATTACGTCTAGCGCTTAAATTTGGTTTCCAATACCACCGCAGAATTAGTGCGTTCTACCCCATCCAGATTACCAATATCGTCCAATAAATGACTCAGTTGCTCTGTGCTTTGCGCCTGCACCACAGCAATCAGATCGTATTCACCGCTAATGGCATAAAGCTCTGATATTTGTGGAATTTGTTTAAGCTCGACATTGGTTTTGGTGGTGAGTTTTTGTTTCACCTTAATAGAAACATGGGCCGACACTAAAGTGCTGACAAACTTATCGCCATACTCCACCACATAACCTTTAATGACGCCGGTTTGCTCCAGCCTGGCAATACGGGTTTGTACGGTAGAACGGGATAAATTTAGCAACCGGGCTAAATCCGACACACTGGTTCTGGCGTTGGTTCTGAGGATAGAAAGTAAACGTTCATCTTCTTTGCTAAGCATTTTGCTCGCCTATGACGTCAAATTGACAGAATAAACATAAAATATGTCAATAATGCTACTGCATTTTGGTGGTTCTGCTCAATATAATAAGGGATACCCCAATAAAACCGGCGCTGCCGGTGTCACAAAATAATTCCAGAGGTTACAAATGCAGGTTACAAGAAGTTTGTTTGATGAAGTTATGGTGCCAAACTATGCGCCGTCTCCGATTATTCCGGTGCGTGGTGAAGGTTCTAAACTCTGGGATCAACAAGGCCGCGAATTTATCGATTTTGCCGGTGGTATCGCCGTCAACTGTTTAGGTCACTGCCACCCTGCTTTAGTGAATGCCTTAACTGAACAAGCCAATAAACTGTGGCATTTGTCGAATACGATGACCAACGAACCGGCTTTAATGCTGGCAAAACGTCTGGTCGACAACACTTTTGCTGAAAAAGTATATTTTGCCAACTCAGGTGCTGAAGCCAACGAAGCCGCATTAAAGCTGGTGCGTCGTGTGGCACTGAATAACTTTGGCCCGGAAAAAACCCAGATCATCGCTTTTAAACAGGGTTTCCATGGCCGTACCCTCTTTACCGTTTCTGTGGGTGGTCAACCTGCTTATTCAGACGGTTTTGGTCCAAAGCCTGCTGACATCGACCACGCTGAATACAACAACCTCGACAGCCTCAAAGCGCTGATGTCAGACAAAACCTGTGCTGTGGTGTTAGAGCCGCTGCAAGGTGAAGGCGGTATCATCAGCCCGACCGTAGAATTTATTAAAGGTGTACGTGAGCTGTGTGATCAGCACAATGCACTGCTGGTATTTGATGAAGTGCAATCTGGTGTCGGCCGTACCGGCGAGCTGTATGCTTATATGGGTTTAGGCGTCACGCCAGACGTATTAACCACAGCCAAAGCCCTTGGCGGCGGTTTCCCTATTGGCGCTATGCTGACCACCACTGAAATTGCCAAACACTTAGTGGTTGGTACGCACGGCAGTACTTATGGCGGTAACCCGCTGGCTTGTGCTGTTGGTTTAGCGGCTTTTGACACAGTCAACACCCCTGAAGTACTGAATGGCGTAAAAACCCGTGAGAAGCTGTTTAAAGACGCTTTGCATGCCATCAATGAAAAATACCATGTATTCAGCGATATCCGCGGTAAAGGTTTATTGGTTGGTGCTGCTTTGCACGCCGATTACGCCGGTAAATCACGTGACTTTATGCTGGCTGCCGCCGAAGAAGGATTGCTGGTGCTGATGGCCGGTTACAACGTGGTGCGTTTTGCACCTTCGTTAATTATTCCGGAAGCGGACATTCAAGCCGGTATGGCCAAATTTGAAGCGGCTATTGCCAAACTGGTTGCCGCGAAAAAAGCCGGTTAATAGTCCACAGGGCCCGTTCTGTGCTGGTCACCCACTGTGATGACCTGCTCAAAGTGCGGGCCCTGGTATTTTTACTTACTTCTGAAAGCTCTGTTGAGGACAACCTAAGATGTTATTGATCCGCCCGATCCAACAATCGGACTACCCGGCACTGATGCAAATTGCCATTGAATCAGGCGCTGGCTTTACATCGCTGCCAGTCAATGAGCAGAAATTAAAACAAAAAATTGCCCATTCAGAACACAGTTTTGCCGTGGATACCGACAAACCGGGTAGCCAGGGTTATTTATTTGTCCTGGAAGACACCAGCACAGGCGAAATTCTCGGCACTTCAGGCATTGAAGCTTCGGTTGGCCTGAGCAACCCGCTGTATCATTTTCATAAAAGCACGGTCATTCACCACTCCAACGAGTTGAATGTATTTAATCCGGTGGAAGTGCTGACCATGTGTAACGATTACACCGGCGTTTCTGAAATTTGCACTTTGTTTTTGCGTGAGCCTTATCGCGCTGGCCTGAATGGCCGGTTTTTATCCAAGGTGCGGTTTTTATTTATGGCCGAGCAGCCAAAACGTTTTGCCAAGCTGGTGATTGCCGAAATGCGCGGTGTTGCCGACGACAACGCCCTGCCGCCGTTCTGGCAGTGGTTACAAACCTATTTTTTCAGCATCGACTTCCCGACCGCTGACCATTTAATTGGTATTGGCAACAAAGGTTTTATTGCCGATCTAATGCCACGTCACCCTATTTATGTCAGCTTGCTGCCGGAATCGGCGCAAAAAGTGATAGGCGAAGTGCATGAAAACACGAAGCCTGCGTTAAAACTTTTGGAAAATGAAGGTTTTATTCATCGTGGTTATGTCGATTTATTTGACGCCGGCCCAACAGTGGAAGCGCAGCTGAAACAAATTAAATCAGTTCGCCAAAGTCATAAAATTGAAATCCGTATTGAACAGGACACAGACAAACGCCATGGCGGTGTGGTGCTGGCGCTCTGTAACACCTCCAGTGTGAACTTTCGCGCCACCTTTAGTGACGATGTGAAACTTTGCACTGAGCAGAATGTGCTGCTGGTGAGCAATGAAGTGGCAGATGCCCTTAAAGTGCAAAACGGTGATTTTGTTCGTTATTTAAATCTGGAAAAAGGTGCCAAATGAGCCAACCTACCCAATCTCAAGCAACAGCGTTCAATTCTGCAGTCCAGTTTATCAATGGTGAGTGGCAGCAAGGTGCCGGTAGCCTGTTCAGTTCCGTGGATCCGGCCAATAACAGCGTGATTTGGCAAGGCCAGAGCGCAGACGCCACTCAGGTTGATACGGCAATTCAAAGTGCCCGTGATGCTTTTTACCGCTGGTCACAGTTAAGCCTGGAAGAGCGTCTTGCTATTGTTGAAGCTTTTGCTGAGCAGCTTAAAGCCAATACCGAACAAATGGCCCGTGTTATTGCCACCGAAACCGGTAAAGCCCTGTGGGAAAGCCGTACTGAAGTGGCCGCCATGACAGGTAAAATTGCCATTTCAATCAAAGCACATCAGGAACGTACCGGCACTGTGGAAAACCCGATGCCAGGCGCCCGTGCTTTTATCCGGCATAAACCTCATGGTGTAGTGGCGGTGTTTGGCCCTTACAACTTCCCTGGCCATTTACCCAATGGTCATATAGTGCCGGCACTGATCGCCGGTAACACTGTGGTGTTTAAACCTTCTGAGCTGACACCCAAAGTAGCCGAATACACAGTACAGCTGTGGCAACAGGCAGGTTTACCGGCCGGTGTGCTGAATTTGGTGCAGGGTGAAGTAGCAACTGGCAAAGCGCTGGCGGGTCACCCTGGCATTGATGGCCTGTTTTTCACCGGTAGCTCAGGCACTGGTCATTATTTACATCAGCAATATGCCGGTCAGCCTGGCAAAATTCTGGCGCTGGAAATGGGTGGCAATAACCCGCTGATTGTAAAAAATGTCGCAAATATCGATGCAGCAGTGCACGACATTATTCAGTCTGCCTTTATCAGCAGCGGCCAGCGTTGCACCTGTGCCCGCCGGTTGTTTATTGAGCGCTCCGCCAATGGTGATGCCATTCTGGCCAAACTGTTAAGCGCTGCCGCCAATATTCAGGTGGCGGATCCTTTTGCCGACAATCAGCCATTTTATGGCGCCATGATCAGTGAAAAAGCAGCAGCAGGCATGGTCAAAGCCCAGGCCGATATTCAGGCGCTTGGTGGTGTGTCTTTGCTTGAACTGAAACAATTGGCGGCCGGTGCTGCTTTTGTTAGCCCAGGCATTATTGATGTGACCCATGCCAAAGCCTTGCCGGATGAAGAACATTTTGGTCCACTTTTGAAAGTGTACCGTTATGACAACTTTGATGCCGCTATTGCTGAGGCCAATAACACCGCTTTTGGTTTGTCAGCCGGTTTGCTGGCGGATGATGAAAACGACTATCAGCACTTTTTTGCCCGCATCCGTGCCGGTATTGTCAACTGGAATAAACCTATTACCGGCGCCTCCAGCGCAGCCCCTTTTGGCGGTATCGGTGCCAGCGGCAATCACAGAGCATCGGCTTATTATGCGGCGGATTATTGTGCTTATCCGGTGTCATCGGTGGAAGCGCAGGCGGTATCGCTGCCAGCCACTTTAAGCCCGGGGCTTAGTATTTAGTTTTGTGATTAAAGTTAAAAAGCCAAAACAAGATTTTTCAGTGAAAGCTGAAAAGTTTAACTGGATCAAAGCAGAAACAAAATGCGGCGGTTACACTGCCCCGCTTTTTAAAAATTTTAGCCATATTGCTGTTTAATATAGGATTTATCATGCATACCAATGTGAATGAATTATTTGCCAAATTGTGGGAAAACTATCTGACGGTCACTCCATCAGCGCAGAAAATTCATGCTCTGCTCGGCTCTTCGCAGCAAAACGACGTGATTAACGACCATATTGCGCTGCGTACCTTTAACTTACCTGAAATTGGTCTGGAAAAGCTGGCCGCTCACTTTTTGGCATTGGGTTATGTCGAAGGCGGTGAATACCACTTTGAGTCGAAAAAACTGTATGCCAAACATTATGAACATCCGGACGCCAACCAGCCAAAAGTATTTATCTCTGAATTGCTGCTGGAAAAATGCTCGGATGAATTACAAAAAATCGTCAAAAATTTAGTGGCTCAGATGGATCCGGCTGCCGTGAATGCCGATAACTTTCTGTATTCAGGCCGTCACTGGGCTATTGATCAGGCCAGTTACAAAACGCTGCTGGCAGAAAGTGAATATGCCGCCTGGATGAGCGTGTGGGGTTTCCGTGCCAACCACTTCACTGTGTCAGTGAATGCCCTGCAAAACTTCGAAACTTTAGATTCAGTCAATCAGGCGCTAAAAAACGCCGGTTTTGCGCTCAATACCTCAGGTGGCGAAATTAAAGGCAGCAAAGATGTATTGTTAAAACAATCATCCACGCTGGCAGATGAAGCGCTGGTGGAATTTACCGACGGTAACGCCATGATCCCAAGCTGTTTTTACGAGTTCGCCCGTCGTTTTCCAACAGCAGATGGCACTTTGTACCGTGGTTTTGTCGCAGCCTCTGCCGACAAAATTTTTGAAAGTACCAATGCGCGTTAATTGAGTTTTGATGCAATAAAAAAAGCGCCTTTGGGCGCTTTTTTTATCTGTGTTATTCAGCGGTACTGTAATTCAGGGCACTGTATCCAAGGTTGCGTTAGCTGGTTTATGGCGCGCTCATTCGCTGGCTCTTCGCCGCTGCCAGCAAATAATGCAGTGGATCCTGTGGATGGCCGTTGCGCCAGAGTTCAAAATGCAGATGAGGCCCTGTGGCGCGTCCTGTAGCCCCCACCAGCCCTATTTGCTGACCGGCCATTACAAAGTCGCCAATTTCTACATCAATTCTGGATAAATGCGCCGACAGGCTTTGCAATTTATCACCATGCTCTATCAAAACCGCCATACCAAAAGCATCACTCATGCTGCCCATATCGGCGTTTAATACCACCCCTGAGCTGGCGGCATACACCGGTGTGCCTTTTGGCGCAGCAAAATCAACACCATGATGGCGTCTGTTACGGCTTTTTACCACGTAATTGGCAAAAGCCGAGCTGATACGCGCACCTGGTACCGGATGTACAAAAGGTGCGGGGCCGCGCGCTGACTGAAACTCTGGTTCTGGCGCTGGTGGTGGTGTTGGCGTTGTGGTGACAGAGCTTGAACAGGCCGCCAGCAACAACAGTAAACTGCAAGTAGCCGTTTTCAGAACGGCCGAACAATCAATAAGACGGACGCAAGCTGGTTTTGCTTCGTGAATTCCGGCAACAGACAATTGAAACATCAACAGAATTTCCTGCAGCTAACAAATAAAACACAGATAAAGCAGTGTTACCTGTAATAAAGCGGTCGGCAAGTGCATTAAGGTCAATGCTGCATTGTTCGCACAAAAAGCAGCCTGCTATGGCGTATTTCTGTATCTAGCCTTGCTGATGAAGTTTAGACATTAACCAACGCTGATAATAAGCAGCGCCCTGTTTGTGGTAGCCAGCAGATTTCGGATTGATAAAACCATGTTTATACCGGCTTAAATAACAGCGCACCTGGTGTTTCTGCGCAATAACCCCGGAAAGAGCCTCCACATCAAAATGTGGCTCCTGCGCCCAAATAAAGGTGGTTGGGCAGCATGGTGAAAGCTCTGCAAAATGCCGGATTTGGCCGCCATAATAACAAAAAGCCTGCCTGACGAACTGCAGGCCTGGCGCGGCTTGAGTTGCCGATGCGCTGTTTGTTGTCTGCTCGCTGCCAGGTTTATCACCCGCTCCAATGCCACGTTCACAACTCAATTCACACCAAAGCGCCGCTGCACCTGCACTAAAACCGACGGCAAGCACAGTCTGTTGCGCAGTGGCCAGTTGATGCAGTGTTAGGCGCAATTTCTGCCGGTAACTGTCTAAACCACCGTGCTGCTGGAAGTACTGATAAGCTTGTTTGTCATCGGAAAAATCTTGTTGTTTTGCATAAGGTGACAACAACAGCAGTTCACCTTGCCAGCCGCTAAAAAACGCTTCAAGTGCCGGGTTGATGCCAAAAATATCGCTGCAAACCAATAAAGTGCAGTTGGTATTTGTGGTTTTTGGCCTGCTTTTTGGCCGTTTTTTATATTGGCTGCTGTACATGCAAAACCTTAGATATCAGCCTGTTGGAGCTTGTCAGAATAAATTCAGCGGTAATTTTAAATACACCACACCATTGTCTTCCGCCGGCGGGAAATGCCCTGCTCTCATATTCACCTGCACTGCCGGTAACAGCAGTTTAGGCATACTCAGCGTGGCGTCACGGGCCTGGCGCATTTGCACAAAGCTTTGTTCGCTCATGCCCTGGCGTAAATGAATATTCTGCTGTTTCTGTTGCCCAACTGTGGTTAAAAAACAAAATTCATCACGACCACAGGCTTTATAGTCGTGGCACAAATACATCCGGGTATCATCCGGCAATAAAAACAGCTGTTGCACCGACTGATACAAAGTTGCTGCGTCGCCCCCCGGAAAATCACAACGGGCGCTGCCATAATCCGGCATAAACAGTGTGTCACCCACAAAAACGGCGTCCGCTACCTGATAACAGACACAAGCGGGCGTATGGCCAGGGCTGTGGAGCACTTTAATGTGATACTGGCCAAGCGGCAACTGGGTGCCATCAGCGAGCAACATATCAAACTGACTGCCGTCGCGTTTAAACTCAGCTCCCACATGAAATACGTCGGCAAATACCTGCTGCACTTCACAAATACGGCTGCCGATGCCGGTTTTGCCACCCAATTGCCGCTGAATATAAGGCGCGGCGGATAAATGGTCGGCATGCACATGGGTTTCCAGCAGCCAGCAGAGCGTCAGTTGCTGTTGCCGGGCATAAGCAATCAGCTGATCCGCGCCCTGGTAAGCACAACGGCCAGACGCCAGATCAAAATTCAGCACAGGGTCAATAATAGCGGCCTGCAAACTTTGTTCACACCAAAGTATATAACTGTAGGTATTTGAATCTGCGTCAAAAAACTCTTTTACCTGCAAAGGCATAAAGGGGACTCTCCTGTTGCTGCATGCGTTTTTTGTCCTGACGCCACAACCTCCTTAAAAGTGGTCTGGCGTGCTTAGGGCACTGCGATAAGCCAACTATAACAAAGGCTTTCAATAACCAAAAGCGCTAAGGTTATGCGAATTTTGCATAACAGTACCTTGAAATAATAGCCATCCAAACGTCTTACGTCATAAATGTGTCATCAACCCGCTTTAAGCTGCGCCGCATCTTTGTCGTTGGTTTACCACGGGGTTGTATGAAGATCGCCATCCGATTAATGACAGCAATGGCCGCCGCCACGCTGGGGGCTGTGGTGATTAGCGTGGTGTCTACCACGCTGTTGTCACAGCAAAAAACACAACAGGCACTGACCGACAGTGTCAACGCGCAGTTCACCGCAGTCGCGCGGGGCCGTGAGCAGGCATTGGATCTTTACCTGAGCAGTCAACGCGATTTATTGTTGAGTCTGGCCGCCAACCGGCTGACCCAGGAAGCTTTATACGGTTTGGAGCGTCCTTTTGGCTCTTACCGTTATGAAGTGAGCAACCCGGGTGATGCACAACTACGCACTGAATTAACCCGCTGGTATCAGCAAAAATATCAGCCTTATGCCAAAACACAGAACAACACATTTGCGCCCGACGTCAGCGCCTGGCTTGCCAAAAGCAAAACCGAAACTTTGTTATTACAACACCGTTATCTGGCGCAAAACCCGGCTGAAGCTGACAAACTTGCCAGCCTGACGGATGCCGCCGATGGCTCAGTGTACGCCCAGCAACATAAAAGATTTCACCAGAGTTTTGTGGAAGTCAGTCAACGTTATCATTTGCAGGAATTGTATCTGATTGAAGCGCAGCAGCTGAATGTGGTGTATTCGGTGCACAAAAGCCCGGTATTTGCCAGTTCACTGAAAGACGGCGCTTTTGCCAATAGCGAGCTTGCCACAGCAGTGAAAGCTTTATTGGCAACACCAGCGAAAGACTCAACACAAGACACACAACAAGACACAGAAACCAGCTGGCTGATTAGCAAACCCAACGCTTTTGACGGCTATTTCCGTATGCCGGTGCTGTTTTTGCTGGCGAAAGTGAAAAGCCCGATGGCGGGCAGCGACAAACCCCTTGGTGTATTGGTGTTGCAATTGCCGGTCAGCGCCCTGACCGCTTTAATGACTCAACAACAAAACTGGGCAAGCATAGGTTTAGGCCAGACCGGCGACAGCTATCTGGTGGCACCTGATGGCCTGTTGTTAACGGCCCTGCGACCTGAACTTGTTGATCAGAATGTGTTTTATCAAAAGTATCCGGCGCTGCAACAACACAAAGGTGCTTTTGGGTTGTCCGGGAACTTGTTGCTGGATAACGCCGAAGTCAAAGCAGCGCTTGCCGGCAAAACGGCCATGGTGCAAAGCACGGACTACCGCGGTGAGTCTGTGCTGATGAATTACCAGCCGGTGACGATTGGCCAACACCGCTATGCGTTAATTACCCAACAAGATAGCAACGAAGCTTTTGCGGCGTTAACAGCCCAGCGCCAATAT
>JAYRUI010000014.1:0-16855 GCA_041919175.1 Rheinheimera sp.
CTGAATATCAACGCAGTGCGTAGCAGCCATTTTCCAAACGACCCTTATTGGTACCAGTTAACCGACCAATACGGTTTGTATGTGATTGATGAGGCCAATATTGAATCTCACCCGCTGGCGGTGGATGAAAAAACACAGATTGGCAATGAAATGAGCTGGTTACCGGCGCATCTGGATCGCACCGAGCGTATGGTAGAGCGGGATAAAAACCACCCTTCGATTATTATCTGGTCGCTTGGCAATGAGGCTGGCACCGGCAAAATTTTTCAGCACACTTATCACTGGATCAAACAACGGGACCCAAGCCGCCCTGTGCAATATGAACCGGCCGGTACAGATAGTTACACCGACATTTTTGCCCCTATGTACCCCAGCATCGAGAAGCTGGAAAGCTACGCCAAACAGCATAAAGACCGGCCTGCCATTATGATTGAATATGCCCATGCTATGGGTAATTCAGTGGGTAACTTGCAGGACTACTGGAATGTGATTGAAAAATATCCGGTTTTGCAGGGTGGTTTTATCTGGGACTGGGTTGATCAGTCGCTGGAATACACCAATAAAAACGGCCAGAAATTCTGGGCTTATGGTCCGGATTTCCACCCGACAGTGCCAACAGACGGCAACTTCCACAATAACGGTTTGGTTGACCCGAACCGGGTGCCACACCCACACGCTTTTGAAGTGAAAAAGGTCTATCAGCCGGTGCGTTTTAGCGCTCTGGATGCAGCGGCCGGGCGTTTTACCATAGAAAACCGGCTGGCATTCCGCGATTTGTCGCACTTTGATTTACATTGGAAAATTGAAGCAGATGGTGTGCTGGTGGCACAAGGCCGCCAGGCGTTGCCACAGATAGCTGCAGGGCAAAGCTCAGAAGTACAGCTCGCTTTGCCTGAACTTCCGAAACACAGTCCTTATGAACATACCATCACTTTAAGCACCAGGCTCAACAGTAAGGAGCCGTTATTAAACCTGGGCCATGAAACTGCGTTTGAGCAATTTATATTGCCTGTTGGACAGCAGGCCATTGAAAAACCAGCCACAACAATGCCGGCAATTCAGGTTAATAAAACAACAAAGGCGCTGGAGCTCACAAACAGCCAGCTGCAACTGGCGTTTGATAACAACAGCGGCTGGTTAAGCAGTTATCAGTATCAGGGCCGCGACTTACTGCAGGCGCCTTTAATGGCCAACTTCTGGCGGGCTCCCACCGACAACGACTTAGGCAATCAGCTGCCGGAATGGGCCAAAATCTGGCAACAGGCCGCAGCACGTCTGTCATTAAAATCTTTAGCCACTGAGCCACAGCAACAACAGGTGAAAGTTACAGCCAAATATCAAAGCCCTGATTTTAAAGGCCAATATCAGGTGCAGTATCTGGTGTCAGCAGAGGGTCAGGTGCAGGTTGAAGTGTCACTTGAGCTGGAGCCCGGGCAAAAACTGCCGGACTTACCGCGTTTTGGTATGCAAGCGGTGCTCACCGGTGAGCATCAGTTTGTCAGCTGGTATGGCCGTGGTCCGCATGAAAGTTATGCCGATCGTAAAACCTCGGCCGCGCTTGGTTGGTACAAGTTGCCGCTGTCAGAACAAATCCACCGTTATATTCGCCCGCAGGAAAACGCCAACAAAACCGATGTCCGTTGGTTTGCGCTGAAAAACGTTGAAGGTGCCGGTTTGCTGGCGGTGGCTGCAGGTGCGCCTTTATCGGCAAGTGCCTGGCCTTATCTGCAAAAAGACATTGATTTTAACCCGGCAGAAGACGGTGCAGCTTCGGCTTCAGGTCTGGTGCCATTAACCCGTAAACACGGTGCTGAAGTACCAACAAGGCATCTGGCCACCCTGAATCTGGATATGGCGCAAATGGGCGTGGGCGGCGACACCTCCTGGGGCCGGCCAGTGCACGAGCAATACCGCATCCCGGCAAAAAATTATCGGTATGCCTTCCGGTTAGTGCCTTTGGCCGCCGGTCAGGATGAACGCCAACTGGCGCGCCAGTCAGCCGATTAATGCCAACAAGCCGATGAGCCGAAGAGGCTGACAAAGCGAATAGCAGGAATAAATATGGAACAACTGAGCTTCAATACGCCAACAGCCGCCATCACTGAGGTCGCAGCTTTGTTGCAAAGCCATTATGGCCTGGCCGGGCAGTTAAAAAATCTGCCGGGTTATAGCGACCTGAACTTTTTATTAGAGACAGAAAACGCCCGTTTTATTATTAAAGTGGCGAACAGCAGCGAAAGTCTGGCCATGCTGGATTTACAAAACAAAGCCATGGCACAGTTGCTGGCCTCTGGTATCACAGTGCCGGACGTGCTGACAAACCGCTTTGGCAATCAGTTAAGCCCGATAGAACTGGACGGTGAAACCCGCTGGCTCAGGGTGCTGAGTTATCTGCCGGGTTCTTGTTATGGTGATTTACCCGCAGCTGAAAAAGGCCCGGCCTTGTGGCAGCAGTTGGGTGCTTTAATGGGCAAGGTCAGCAAAGCTTTTGTGGGTTTTGAGCATATAGCGGCCTACCGGCAACTGGACTGGGACTTAGCTACTGCCTACCGGCTTTGTCAGCAGAATATGCCGTTATTACAGCCTGAACCTTTGGCGCTGGTGCAGCATTTTATGCGGTTATACCAGCAGCAGGTGCGGCCGCATTTGGGCCAGCTGCGCCAGAGTGTGATCCACAACGACGCCAACGATTTTAATCTGTTATTACAACAACAGCACAGCAACTGGCAAATCAGCGCTTTGCTGGATTTTGGCGATATGTTGTATAGCCACACCATCAATGAACTGGCGGTAGCCTGTGCTTATGCCATTTTTGATCAGGCCGATGTGGTGCCGGTGATTAAAACCGTCACCGCCGCTTACCATCAGCAGTACCCACTGACAGCCACTGAGCTGGAAGTGCTGCCTTGTCTGATAGCGATGCGGTTATGTATCAGCTTATGCAACTCAGCCAAGGCCATTCTGGCCGAGCCGGACAATAGTTATATTCTGATTTCCGCAAGCGGTGCGCTAAAAGCGTTGCAACAATTGCAGCAGCTGGATTTATTTTGGTTGGGGCAGCAACTGAAACAGCAGAACTCAGGTTTTAACCCTGGCATCCATTCCGCTGCCAATTCGGGCCAGAAATCTGTAGCCCCGGAGCGCAGCAGCAACGAAATACAGCAGCTACGCCAGCGTTATTTCAGTAAAACCCTGAGCTTAAGTTACCAGCAACCGCTGAAAATAGTGCGCGGTTATGGCGCCTATTTATACGATGAGAACGGCCTGGATTATCTGGATATGGTGAACAACGTTTGTCATGTTGGCCATTGTCATCCGGATGTGGTGGCTGCAGGGCAACAACAAATGGCGCTGCTCAACACCAACACCCGCTATTTACACGACAATCTGGTGAATTACGCCGAGCAGTTGCTAAGGACTATGCCGGATGAGCTGTCGGTCTGTTTTTTTGTCAATTCCGGCAGTGAAGCCAATGAGCTGGCATTCCGGCTGGCACGTGCCGCCACAGGCGGGCGCGATCTTATCGTGGTGGATGGTGCTTATCATGGCAATACCCAGGCCTGTATTGACGCCAGCCCTTATAAATTTGACGGCCCTGGCGGCGCTGGTGCCACGCCTTATGTGCATAAAGTGCTGTTGCCAGACCCTTACCGTGGCCCTTATCAAGGTTATAGCGCTGCCGCAGGTGCGGCTTATGCCGCTGACGTTGACCGGGCTCTTGCAGAAATTCAGGCCGCAGGGCGCCAGGTGTCGGCTTTTATTTGTGAATCTTTACAAGGGGTTGCCGGGCAAATTGTGATGCCGGATGCTTATCTGCAGCAGGTATATCAGAAGGTGCGCCGCGCTGGCGGCCTTTGTATTGCCGATGAAGTGCAGGTGGGTTTTGGCCGCGTTGGCAGCCAGATGTGGGGTTTTCAAACCCAACAAGTGCTGCCGGATATCGTCACTTTGGGTAAACCTATTGGCAACGGTCACCCGATGGCGGCTGTGATCACCACCAGAGCAGTGGCCGACGCTTTTGCCAATGGCATGGAGTTTTTTAACACCTTTGGCGGCAATCCGGTGTCTTGTGCTATTGGCAGTGCCGTGCTTCAGGTGTTGCAACAAGAGCGTTTGCCACAAAAAGCATTAGAAACCGGCCTTTATCTGCAACAGCAATGTCGTTTACTGGCGCAGCAACACCCAATCATTGGCGACGTGCGCGGTATGGGGTTGTTTATCGGCGTTGAGCTGGTGACAGACCGCGAACAGAAAACCCCAGCCACAGCACAAATGAGTTATTTAATTGAGTTTTTTAAACAACAACGCATTTTGTTAAGCAGTGAAGGGCCAGGCGCCAATATTCTGAAAATTAAACCGCCGCTGGCTTTTGGCCGCCACGAAGCTGACCGTTTTCTGCAGAGCTTTGAGCAGGGCTTAAGGCTGTTGCAAAACCAGCATTTTTCGAACTGACAGACCCACACTTTAAGGATCAATCATGGATTTTTTAACTTCATTGGGGCTACAACAGCAAAACCCTTGCGCCAGCACCGGCCTGAATTGGCTGAACAACAGCACAGCTCCGCTGCTGGAAATCGTATCACCTGTGGATGGCAAAACTATTGCTCATGCGCAGCTGGCAAGTGCGGTGGAATACCAGCAAGTGGTCGAAGTGGCGCAGGCTGCTGCGGTGTTCTGGCAACAACAACCGGCACCAAAACGCGGCGAAATTGTACGGCAGATTGGCGATGCGCTGCGTGCCAATAAAGCAGCATTGGGTCAGCTGGTAAGTTTCGAGATGGGTAAATCTTTGCAGGAAGGTTTAGGTGAAGTGCAGGAAATGATTGATATCTGCGACTTTGCGGTGGGTTTGTCCCGTCAGCTGTGTGGTTCCACCATGCACTCCGAACGCCCTGGTCATCGTATGTATGAGCAATATCATCCGCTTGGCGTGGTTGGCGTTATTTCAGCCTTTAACTTTCCGGTGGCGGTCTGGGCCTGGAATGCCATGATTGCCGCTGTCTGCGGTAACGTGACTTTGTGGAAACCGTCGGAAAAAACGCCGCTCACGGCGCTGGCTTGTCAGCATATTCTGCAGCAGGTGCTTCGCGCCAATCAGCTGCCGGAGGGTATTTTTAATCTGGTGATTGGTACCGGCAACACAGTCGGCGAGCTGATGCTGGACGATCCGCGTGTGGCGCTGGTGTCTGTCACAGGTTCTACCCGGGTCGGTCGTCATGCCGCGCAAAAGATTGCTGCCCGTTTTGGCAAATCGATTTTAGAACTGGGGGGCAACAACGCCATTATTATCACCGAACATGCCGATTTGGCGTTAGCCATTCCGGCAGTGGTGTTTGGTGCTGTGGGTACTGCAGGGCAACGTTGCACCACCACCCGCCGGGTGATCGTGCATGCAGCTTTGTATGACAAAGTAAAACAGGCACTGGTATCGGCTTATGAAAAGCTGCGCATTGGCAACCCGCTGGATCAGCAAAATCATGTCGGGCCTTTAATTGATAAGAGTGCTGTTGCTGCATTTGCGGCGGCGCTGGAACAAGTGCAGCAACAAGGTGGCACCCTGTTGACTGGTGGAGAGGTGTTAACAGGTGAAGCTTATGCGTCCGGCTGTTATGTCAGACCAGCCATAGTGGCGGCGCAAAATCATTATGCTGCTGTGCAACAGGAAACCTTTGCACCCATTTTGTATCTGCTGCGTTATGACGGTGAACTCTCGCAAGCCATCCAGCTGCAAAATGCTGTGGCGCAGGGCTTATCGTCGGCTATTTTCACCACCAATCTGCAACAGGCTGAACAATTCCTGGCTTGCAGTGGTTCAGATTGTGGTATTGCCAATGTCAATATCGGCACTTCGGGCGCTGAAATTGGTGGTGCTTTTGGCGGCGAAAAAGAAACCGGCGGTGGCCGTGAATCCGGCTCTGACGCCTGGAAGGCTTATATGCGCCGTCAAACCAATACCATTAATTACTCCAGCACTATGCCGTTGGCGCAGGGCATTAAATTTGAATTGTGATGGCCGATTGTTGTGCTGGCACTTTGCATTATTGCCAGTTACCGCAGCAGCATTCGCAGTAAAAAAAGAAGTGGTTAAAAACAAAAGGGTGAGCTTAATGCTCACCCTTTTTTGCTTTGTAAAACAGCACTTTGATTAAAGTAATGCTTTGGTATCTAAAGCTTTTTTCGCTTCCTGTTCGCGCAGGCGACGTTGTTTTTCTGTTTCCAGATCTTTACGTTGTTGCTGCACTTTAGACGGTGCTGTTGGCATTGGTTTACGCGGCATCATGTCATCGGCCATCGCAGCCTCATACAGGAAACCGGCCATAATCACTGAGGCCTGTTTTAAGTCGTCTTCAATTACATGGTCAATCGAATCGATATGGGTGTGGTGTAATCTGGTGCTGTAATCCAGTGGATCCTGAATAAACTGGAAGCCAGGCAAACCTACATCGTCAAAAGATTCGTGATCGGTGCCGCCGGTCGACAATGGTGAAATAGTGCCGGTGCTTAAGTCACTGTAAGGGCCAAACCAGTCGGTAAAGACCGGCTTGGTCGCCACGTTGCCTTCGGTGTAAATGCCGCGGAATTTGCCACTGCCATTGTCCATATTAAAATACACCGACAATTTGTTGTAAGCCGCTTTTGGCGCAATAGGCCAGCCCGGGCTTGACCATAAATATTTGGGTAAAGCGCGTTCAGCGGCGTCTGTTGGCTCTGGCCTGGTGGCCAGGAAGTCATTCACATAAGCGCGTGAACCAAACAAACCCTGTTCTTCACCTGACCAAAGTGCAATACGGATAGTGCGTTTAGGTTTGACATTCAGTTTGCTTAAAATGCGCACTGCTTCCATCGCCACCGCCACACCGGCGCCGTTGTCGACTGCACCATCGCTGGCATGCCAGGAGTCGAGGTGACCACCCACCATCACCACTTCATCGGTGCTGCCCGGAATTTCGGCAATAGTGTTGTAAGACTTCAGGTCTTCGTCATGGAATTTGGCTTTAATATCCAAAGTCAGTTGCGGCTGCTCTTTGCGGTCTAACATGCGCAGCAACAGGCTGTAATCTTCCTGTTCGATGATCATGGCCGGCACTGGGAAGGTTTCACCCACTTTATGCGACTTACCAAAAACCCGCACTAAACCACCCTGACGGCTGCTGCGATAAATCACGCCTGCCACTTTTTCTTTTTGCAAAAATGCATTCAGTTCTTTGTTAAACAGGTAACTTTGCATTCTGCTGTCGCGCAGCGCTTTGGTCATAAAAGACTCATAACTGGCACGGGCGCCAGTGTCGTAATCTTTCATATCACCGAGTTTTTTGGCGCTTAAGCGTTCAAAAATCACCGTTTGAGGCGGTTCAATTTTAACGTCTTCACCCATCAGCAATATTTTGCCAGCCAGTTTGCCACTGTAAGCGGCAAGTTGAGCTGGAGTATTTACATCAAATAACATCACTTCGCCTGTCACAGCGCCTGTGGTGCCTGGTGTCCAGGCCACCGGAATACCATGCAAAGATTGCTGGCGCGGGCCAGCCAGTTGAATGCTGGCAGCTTCGCTGCTCCAGCCACGGCCAAATTCAAAAGGATGTAACTGGCCGTTTTTTAAACCCCAGTCTTTCAGTTGCTGCAAAGTCCAGTGGTTGGCTTTCACCATTTGTGGTGACGCCGTCAGGCGTGGGCCAATTTTATCGGTCAGATGCTCCAGCGTATGCATCACTTCTGATTGATGAAAACCTTCATGGCGGATTTTATTGGCGATATCTAAATCGGCCGCCAGTAAAGCCGCTGGTGTGCATAACATCAGGGGTAAATAAAGACGTTTCATAACTGTTCCCGGCATATCTAAGGTGTTGTTTTTAGAGGTTGGTTTGGCATAGAAAAACTGCTGCGCATCAACAGTTTATTTCACCAGCAGTAAAGCAGCAGGCACACAAAGGCAATGGCTTTGCGGCCGATACAATTATTGGCTCGATATTCAGTAAAAATGAGATAACGCCCTTGTGGGCAGAACAACAAAGCGAGCTGGTTTTTTTGTGATCTCAGGTGCAGGCTGGAGCGGGTGATGGGAATCGAACCCACGGCACCAGCTTGGGAAGCTGGGGTATTACCATTATACGACACCCGCAATGGCGCTTAAGGTACTGAAGACATTGGTGGATGTCAATCGTAACCCGGGCTTTGCCTTGTGTTAAAGTAACGGCGTTGTTTGCCTGCTTTGGAGTTGTGATGTCGTTGCTTTTAAAGTCCCCATCTGAAAATTTTTATGCTGCTGCACAAATATTGGCCAGCCGCCGCCAACAAGGTGTGGTGGCTGAACTGCTGCCTGAAGGGCTTCGCCCAACCAGTTTTCCTGAAGCTTTTGCGATACAACAACAAGTGGCGGCTTTGATGCCTTCGGCTATTGCTGGCTGGAAATCCTTGTTGCCGACTGTTGATCAAAATGGTGAGAAGTGGGTGGTTGCCCCTATTTATGCTGCTGATCTGACCCGGGCCTGTGCTGAAACTGCATCGGCTGTGACTGTGTCGCCAGCCATTGCGGCTCAAACTGTCCCCCAATGTGCGCTTTGGCCTTCAGTACTGAGCGCATCAAAAGGTTTAGCGCGGGTGGAGCCCGAACTGGCTTTTGTGCTGGGGCAGGATTTAGCGCCGCGCCATGGCAATCAACCTTATACAACACAAGAAATAGACAGTGCCATCAGCCATTGCCATTTAGCGCTGGAGTTGATCCAAAGCCGTTATTTACCGGACAGTGGCGCTGGTTATTTGGATCAACTGGCCGATGGTTTATTTAATCAGGGTTTATATCTGGGGCCGACACTGGCTGCCGGTGCTTTGGTTACAGAGCCAGACGCGGCACAAGACACTGCAGCAACAGGCACAACAGCAAAAGATCTAACCGCAGCTGGGCACAGTAGCTTTTTGCTGCAGATCCGGCTTGCCGACGGCACTGTGATTGAAAAAAATGCTGTGCATCCCAACCAAAACCCCAAAGCCGGTTTGTATTGGCTGGTGAACTTTTTAACAGCTCAGGGTATCGGATTGAAAGCCGGACAGGCGGTGATCACAGGCTCTTATGCCGGTGTCATTGATTTACCTTTTGGCGAAGATATTTCATTTCAATATGGCAAGCTTGGACAGTTCTCGCTGAAGTTTGTCGAAAAACAATAATCATAACAAGGATTTGGCATGGAGTTTTTGCCGCAACAAGGGTTAACCATGACACCCTTATTGGCTTTTGGGGTGCTGTTGGTGGTGGGCACTTTGGGTGGTTATCTGGCGCATCGCTGGTCCTGGCTGCCCAGTATCACAGGTTTTATGGGTGTTGGTTTTCTGGTGGGCCCCAGTGCGTTGGGCTTATTGGATTACAACACCTTAAAAGACGCCCGCATTTTAATCGACATCGCGCTGGCACTGATTTTATACCGGCTGGGTTCGTCGCTGGATTTACGTTTTATCCGCGCATCGCCCAGATTATTGGCTGTTGCTTTACTGGAATCCGGTCTCACTTTTATTGCGGTGTTCAGCGTCAGTTTCTGGCTGGGATTCAGCCCTGTGATTGCTGCTGTGATAGCCGCCATTTTAATTTCTTCGTCTCCTGCAGTGTTATTGCACGTTGCGCATGAAGTCGGCGCCAAAGGCCCGGTTACTGAGTCTGCCAAAACTCTGGTTGCACTGAATAACTTATTGTCTTTTCTGGTATTTGCCTTTGTTATTCCGGCTTTGTTGCTGCATGAAAACGCCAGCTGGCAACAGGTGATTTTGCAACCTTTGTATTTGTTATTGGGCTCAGCTGTGCTGGGTATTTGTGTGGGCCTTGGCCTGCATTTTGTCAGCAGCCGTACCGCCAAAGCGGCGCAATATAAACTGGCATTGGTGGTGGGCGCGCTGATGCTCACCCTTGGGCTTGCCCAGCAGCTGCAATTGTCGATGTTATTTGCGCCTTTGATTGTTGGCATTGTGGTGCGCAGTGTTGAGCAGGACGAAGTGGTGTCGGCGCTGGAATTTGGCAGCGCTTTTGAGCTGTTTTTTATTGTGTTATTTGTGTTTGCCGGTGCCAGTCTGCATCTGAAAGAGCTGATTGAATACGCGCCGGCCATTCTGGTGTTGGTATTAACCCGGTCTCTGGTGAAAGTGCTGGCGGTTAGCGTGGCGCTGCGCTTTGGTTTACAGCCATGGAGCAAGGCCTCTGCGACCGGTTTGTTGCTTATTCCGATGGCGGGTCTGGCTATTGGTTTGGTGCAAACCAGCAGCAAACTGGTGCCGGATCAAGCCACTGTCATAGCCGCTGTGGTACTGGGGGCTGTCACTTTGTTCGAAACTTTAGGCCCGCCTATTGCGGCTTTTGCTTTTGGTCTGGCCGGTGAAGCGGCTGACAGCACGCCGGTACGGCCAAAAAGCCCGTGGCGGCAGGGGAGCTGGCGTCAGCAAGATGAAGTGCAGATTGATGTGTCGGCGCTGGTGGCAGCCGAGCCGGAAGATAAAGCGCTGGCGGACAGCAAAAGCGACAGTGGCCGCACTTTCCGTTTTTGGCCTTTTGGCAAAAGCCGTGACTAAAGGGAGCAGCGCTGCTTTTCAGATAGAGTGCAAAAAAACAGCAAAATAAATATTGTACCAGTCGGTATGTAAGTGATAGACTGCGCGCCTTGAGCTGATAAGGAGCCAAAAATGTCTGATGTATTAAGTTTATTGTCCTGGCGTTATGCCACCAAAAATATGGATGCGGCCAAAACAGTGCCGGATGACAAACTGGAGCATATCCTGGAAGCCATCCGTTTATCGGCCAGCTCCAGTGGTTTGCAGCCTTATCAGGTGCTGGTGGTGACAGATCCGGCCATTAAAGAACAAATTAAACCTTTTGCCTGGAACCAAAGCCAGGTCACTGATTGTTCTCATTTATTAGTTTTTGCGGCCTGGGACAACTACACCGCAGATCGCATCAATATGATGTTTGATTTGGTCAATGAACAACGTGGTTTTAAAAACGAAGGCTGGGAAGCATACCGTCAGAAATTGCTGGCGTTTTACCCAGAGCGCAGCGCCGAAGAAAACTTCGAACATGCCGCCCGTCAGGCTTATATCGGCCTTGGCAGTGCGTTAATTGCTGCTGCTGAAGTGCAGGTAGACAGCACGCCGATGGAAGGTTTTGAACCGGCAAAAGTGGATGAAATTTTGAATCTGCGTGCCGAAGGTTTACGTTCAGTGTTGTTATTGCCTTTGGGCTACCGCGCCGAAACGGGCGATTGGCTGGTAAATTTAGCCAAAGTACGCAGAAGCGCCGCCGACTTTATTGTGCGTCGTTAATCCCGCCTGATCTGATGCCGGGGTAGTGCTTGCAGTGCTGCCCCGGTTTTCGCCCTTGTTACTGCACACTTTATTCCCTTCTGCTTTAAGCTAACTCTGCTTTTTTTATGTTGTTTTGCCTGCACCTGACGATAACCGCCAAACACCGGATGCCGGTGCTGCGATATTCTTTGCCCTCACTATTGGGCTTGGATGCATTGTGGTACGTATCTTCAAGCCTAAGCTTTATCGCCGCACAGGAGCAATGATGACCACAGCAAAAAGCAGCAAAGTACCCACCAGCAGACTGGCGCGCCTGGGCGGTCTTGCCAGTCTGGCGGGCAAGGTAGCCGGTGGTATGCTGGCGGAAGGTGCAAGGCAGTTGGCGCAAGGGCAAAAACCAGGGTTGCAGCAAATGCTGCTGACACCGGCCAATGCGCAGCGGGTGGCGTCGCAGCTGTCGCAAATGCGGGGTGCAGCCATGAAGTTAGGTCAGTTGCTGTCGATGGATGCCGGTGATGTGTTACCACCGGCCTTAACTACAATTCTGGCGCAGTTGCGGGCGCATGGTAGCCCTATGTTACCGGCACAATTGGCCAGCTTGCTGAAGCAGCAATGGGGGCCGCAATGGCAGCAGAATTTTAGTGGTTTTACATTTTCACCGCTGGCGGCGGCATCTATTGGTCAGGTACACCAGGCCATGCATGATGATGGCCGGCCTCTGGCGGTCAAAATTCAGTATCCCGGTATTGCCCAAAGTATTGATAGCGACGTGGATAACGTGGCTACTTTGTTAAGGATCAGTGGTTTATTACCTGCGGGTATCGAGTTGCAACCTCTGCTGGCGGAGGCGAAACAACAACTGCATAAAGAAGCCGATTATTGGCAGGAAGCGGCTTATTTGCAGCGTTATCGCCAGCATTTGGCCGAAGAAAGCGACTTTTTGTTGCCAGACCTGATCCCGGCACTTTGCACCCAACAAATTCTGACCATGAGTTTTGTGGAAGGTGTGCCGGTGGAGGAGTTGGTTGCTCAGCCGCAGGCGTTGCGCGACAGGGTGATGTCGTTGTTGTTCCAATTGTTATTTAAAGAGATTTTTAACTTTCGTTTGGTGCAAACCGATCCAAACTTTGCCAATTATCGCTTTAACCTCAACACAGGCCAGCTGGTATTGCTCGATTTTGGTGCCTGCCGCGATTATACAGTGCAGGTCAGCGATGGTTATCTGTTGTTATTCCGCGCTTTGTTAACACAAGACCAGAATTTGCAATTAAAGGCCTTACAGCAGATTGGTTATTTCAGTGTTGATATTATGCCGCAGCAGCAACAAGCGGTGATGGCGCTGGTGAGCCTGGCGGCGGAACCTTTGCAACAAGACTGCTACGATTTTGCCAGCTCAGACTTGGCCAGCCGGATGCGCGAAGCCGGTTTGCAACTGTCGATGCAGCTGAAATACTGGCACACCCCACCGGTGGATGCGTTGTTTTTACACCGTAAAATGGCCGGGCTGTTTTTACTCGCCAAAACACTAAAAGCCCAGGTGAAGGTGCGGGCTTTGCTGTTGCCTTTTTTGCAGGAAAACGTCTAACAAAACCTGTAGCAACACCTCGGGCAAGCTTGTTGCAAAACCGCAGGCAAAACCTGTCGCAACATCTGTGGCAAGCTGTAACAACCAGTGCAGTTTTTATCGCTGTGCTTGTGTTATGGCTTTTGCTGCCGTTTTTGCATCAGGTGCTGCCTCGTATCATCTTTGTCCTCCTTGTCCTTTTTCTATCCGAGTTTTTTGTTTTTAGTCGTTCTGACTCGATGTTGCTCTGTGCAGAATGCTGACAATCTGCTGTCTTTGTGCCAATGTTGAAATAAAAGCCATCTAAAAGGCTGAAAGTCCATTTTGTTGCCTGTTTTGTAATCTGTCACTGTTGAGTACCGGCAAAGAACAGGCTAGGGTGGATTAAAAATAAGCAGTAGTTACGACAACAGCAGCAAAAACAACAGACGCCACAGCGCGCAGCAAGAGGAACGGGACATGTCACAATATGCTGCCTTGAGGGCAAATGTGAGCCTGCTGGGCACTCAGCTCGGCGACACAGTGCGGAATCAGTTAGGCGACGCAGTACTGGAGCGGATTGAACAAATTCGTTTATTAGCCAAACAAGCCCGGCAGGGCACCGAAACTGAAAACCAACAACTGAAACAAATTCTGGCAAGCCTGGGTGATGATGAAATTTTGCCGGTGGCCCGTGCTTTTGCCCAGTTTTTAAATCTGGCCAATTTAGCCGAGCAGTTTCATACCATTTCTAAAGCAGGCCACGGATCTATTGAAAAACCTGAGCCTCTGGCCGAATTATTGGCGCTGCTGCAGCAAAAAAATGTCGATGTGGCCAAAACCCGCCAGGCGGTGGCTGATTTATCGATAGAGCTGGTTTTGACAGCGCACCCGACTGAAGTCACCCGCCGTACTTTAATTTATAAACTGACCCAAATTGCCGATTGTCTGGCCGAGCTGGAGCAGGATTTAACTGCAGCACAGCGCAGTAAAATTGAGCTTCGGCTTAGCGATTTAATCACCCAGGCCTGGCACACCAATGAAATCCGCGAACAGCGGCCAACACCGGTGGACGAAGCCAAGTCCGGTTTTGCCGTGATTGAAACTTCATTGTGGTACGCCATTCCGGAATTTATCCGTGAGCTGGATGCCGCACTCAAACCAGTGCTTGGGCACGGTTTGGCGCTGGACGCTGCGCCTATTAAATTTTCCAGCTGGATGGGTGGCGACAGGGACGGTAACCCTTTTGTGACCGCCAAAGTCACCCGTCAGGTGTTGTTATTAAGCCGCTGGAAAGCCGCTGACTTATTTAACCGCGACCTGGAAGTGCTGGGCAACGAACTGTCGATGAACCTGGCCAATAACGAATTATTGGCCGCCACCGGCAATTCGTCTGAACCTTACCGTGATGTATTAAAGCAGTTAAAAAACAAACTGGTGTATACCCGCGACTGGCTGGGTGAAGCGCTTAAACACGACAGATTGCAAAGACCTGACGATTTACTCTGGTATAACCAGCAGCTGTTAGAGCCCTTGCTGTTGTGTTACCGCTCGCTTATCGACTGCAAAATGCAGGTGATTGCCAACGGCCTGCTGCTGGACACTATCCGCCGTGCTTATGCCTTTGGTTTAACCTTGTTAAAACTGGATGTGCGGCAGGAATCGGGTCGCCATACGCAGGTATTCAGCGAATTTACCAAATATTTAGGTTTGGGCGATTATGCGCAGTGGGACGAGGGTGCCCGTCAGGCGTTTTTACTGAATGAACTGGCCAGCAAAAGGCCGCTGTTTCCGAAAAACTGGCAACCCAGCGCCGAAGTGCAGGAAGTGCTGGATACCTGCGACATTGTTGCCCGCCATGGCAGCGAAGCGCTGTCGACTTATGTGATTTCTATGGCGGGGCAACCCTCTGATGTGCTGGCGGTGCAGCTGTTACTGAAAGACGCTGGTATCAGTTTCCCGATGCGGGTGGCGCCTTTATTTGAAACCCTGGCCGATTTAACCAATGCGCCTGAATGCATCAGTAAGTTACTCAGCATCGACTGGTACCGTGGTTATATTCAGGGCAAACAGGAAGTGATGATTGGTTATTCCGACTCCGCCAAAGACGCCGGTGCTATAGCTGCAGGCTGGGCGCAATACAGCGCGCAGGAAGCTTTGGTGGCTATTTGCCAGCAAGCCAAAGTGCAGCTGACGTTGTTCCACGGTCGTGGCGGTACTATTGGCCGTGGCGGCGGTCCGGCGCATGCTGCTATTTTGTCGCAGCCGCCAGGATCCTTAGCAGGTGGCCTGCGGGTGACCGAACAAGGTGAGATGATCCGCTTTAAATTTGGTTTAAGCCAGTTAGCGCAGCACAGTCTGGCACTCTATGCCTCGGCGGTGCTGGAAGGCGTGTTATTACCACCACCGGTGCCAAAAACCGAATGGCGCGAACTGATGCAACAACTGGCAACAGATTCTTGTGAGGCTTACCGCGCGATAGTGCGGCATCACCCTGATTTTGTTCGGTATTTCCGCGCTGCCACGCCAGAGCTTGAGCTGGGTCAGTTGCCGCTGGGCAGCCGTCCGCCCAAACGCAACCCCAATGGTGGTGTGGAAAGTTTAAGGGCAATTCCGTGGATCTTTGCCTGGTCACAAAACCGCTTAATGCTCCCGGCCTGGTTGGGTGCTGGTAGTGCGCTGGCGAAAGTGGTGGCCGCTGGCAACACTGCAACCATTCACCAGATGCGCCGCGAATGGCCGTTTTTCGCCACCCGCTTGTCGATGCTGGAAATGGTGTACCTGAAAGCCGACGCCCAGATTGCCGCTTATTACGACGAAAAACTGGTGCCGGCCGAGCTGAAGCACTTAGGGGTTGAACTTCGCAGCCAGCTGGAAGCCGACAGCAAGTTGCTGCTGCAACTGATTGACGCTAAAGATTTTATGGCCAACGAAAGCTGGATCAGAGAGTCGATAGTGCTGCGCAACACTTATGTCGACCCGCTGCATATTTTGCAGGTGGAGCTATTAAACCGCGTACGTCACGCGCCGGAAACGGTCAACGACAATATTAAACGCGCTTTAATGGTGACTATTGCCGGAATAGCCGCAGGGATGCGGAACTCGGGTTAAGCCGTGACAGCTGAGCCTGTATACAATAATAAAGCCGGGATTTCCCGGCTTTGTTTTTAGCGTTCAGGCCATAGCTCTGTCGGGTCTAATTAATTCTATTCGCAAATCTTGATACTGAATCAACCACTTGTTGTGCTGCCAGTTGAATATCGTCAATTACAAGCTGTGCCTCACCAACCAGCTTTGTCACCTCTCTGGCTTGTTGCTGGCTGTGTTCAATAATTTGCACTGAGCTCGATGATAATTGCTGGTTACGGTTGACCACATCCACAATTTCGACAGTGGCCGCGCTGGTGCGGGATGCCAGCTGCCGCACTTCGTCGGCCACCACAGCAAAACCACGGCCTTGTTCACCGGCCCGGGCTGCTTCAATAGCGGCATTGAGTGCCAGCAGATTGGTTTGATCGGCAATGCCCTGAATACTCTGGATAATACTTTGCACCAGCTGGCCCTGACGGGCCAGGTCGTTAATATTCTCCACTGCTTTACTCATTTGCGCTTCAAGCTGAGCCATTACTGCAGCTGTGTCGTGCATCACCTGTTTACCCTGCTGTGAGCTTTGATCCGTGGCCTGTGAGGTGGCAAAAGCCACCTGAGCTGCGCTGGCCACTTCCCGTTCTTGTTGCACCTGATCGGTAATGACAGTGGCAAACTTCACCACTTTGTAAAATTCACCGCGGGCATTGGCAATAGGATTATAAGAAGCTTCCAGCCAGACTTCACGGCCGCCGCTGTCCATCCGGCGAAAACGGTCAGCAACAAACTGGCCCTGGCCTAAACGTTGCCAGAACTGGCTGTATTCGCTGCTTTGGTGAATATCGGCCGGGCAAAAAATTTTGTGATGTTTACCGGCAATATCAGTAAGCCGGTAGCCCATGGCCTTTAAAAACAAGTCGTTAGCGCTCAGTACATGGCCTTGCATAT